>NZ_JBNKSF010000028.1:0-2815 GCF_050297175.1 Gynuella sp.
GGCCATGTGGTAATCGGCAAGGATACCCGGATATCAGGCTATATTTTTGAGGCTTCGCTGGAAGCAGGTCTGGCGGCAGCCGGACTGGATGTAACCTTGATGGGCCCTATGCCGACACCGGCAGTTGCTTATATGACTCAGGCGCAGCGTGCCACTGCAGGTATCGTGATTAGTGCATCGCATAATCCTTACTACGATGATGGAATTAAATTCTTTAGCGGAGATGGCTATAAGTTACCCGACTCCGTCGAGCATGAAATTGAAGATATGATGGATAAACCCATGCTAATGGTGGAATCCAAGGACCTGGGTAAGGTATACCGAATGGAAGATTCCAGAAGTCGCTATATCGAATTCTGTAAAAACTCCATTCCATTTCGAACTAGTCTCAAAGGAATGAAGGTGGTGCTGGACTGTGCCCACGGGGCTACCTACCATGTAGCGCCCTTCATCTTTCGTGAGCTCGGCGCAGAAGTTATTGAAATGGGTGTGTCTCCCGATGGTTTGAATATTAACAAGGATTGTGGTGCGCTGTACCCGCAGAATATGCGTTCATTGTTGCTGGAAAACCAGGCTGATCTGGGTATCGCCTTCGATGGTGATGGAGATAGGGTGATGATGATGGATGCCACTGGTAAGGTAATGGATGGTGATGAGATACTGTTTGTTATCGCACGTAAACAACAATTGAGTGGGCAACTTGAAGGGGGGGTCATAGGTACTCTGATGACGAATCTGGGTCTGGAACATGCGCTGGCAGAGCTCAAAATTCCTTTTGAACGCGCCAATGTTGGTGACCGATATGTGATGGAAAAACTCAAGGCAAATGGCTGGTATCTTGGTGGAGAGTCTTCCGGGCATATCATATCTCTAAATCAAACCACTACTGGAGATGGCATTATTGCTGCATTACAGGTTCTTGAGTCAATGGTGAATAATGGACAGTCATTGTCCGAGTTGCGTCTGGGTATGAGCAAATATCCTCAATGCATGGTCAACGTGCCAATTGCTTCAAAAATTAACCCTGACGATTTCCCTCAGATTTCAAAAGCAGTGGAGATAGCCGAGCAGGAGTTGGCTGATAAGGGGCGAGTACTATTAAGACCTTCCGGAACCGAAGCACTGATAAGAGTTATGGTTGAGGGGCAGGATGCTGATCAGGTAGAGTCACTTGCGCATAGAATCGCCGATGTGGTAGTGGAATCTGCTGGAACAGACTGAAATAGGTGGTATTTTATTAAAAGCCACTACATAAGCATTGATTTATAGGTCAGACACAAGTACCCTTTGCGCCCATTTTTAATATACATAAAAATAATTAAATTGAGGAACTGGACATGCGTCGGACATTGATAGCAGGTAACTGGAAAATGAATGGCTCACTAGAGAGCATTGGTGAGTTGATGGATGGTATTAAGGCTGGTTTAGCTGAGGTAACAAATGCAGACATGGCAGTATGCCCTCCTGCGATCTATCTAATGAAAGTGAAGTCGCATATTGGTGATGCAGCTATCGGTTTGGGTTCACAGAATATCTGTGATCAGGAAAGTGGCGCATTTACTGGTGAACTGGCTCCTGCAATGTTAAAAGAAGCGGGCTGTAAGTATGCAATTATTGGCCATTCTGAGCGCCGTTCATTGTATGGTGAGAGTGATGATCTGGTTGCTCGACGTTTCGCGATGGCGGTAGCCTCTGGAGTCACCCCGATTTTATGTATTGGTGAAACGCTGGAAGAGCGTGAGTCGGGTGTAACTGAGCAAGTTGTTTCTCGTCAGCTGGATGCAGTTATTGATACACAGGGGATTGATGCTATTGGCCAATGTGTTATAGCTTATGAGCCTGTATGGGCAATAGGTACCGGTAAAACGGCATCACCAGAACAGGCTCAGGCAGTACATGCTTTTATTCGAAGTAAACTGGCAGCTTTGAGTGTTGATGTTGCTGACAAGGTACAGATTTTATACGGTGGCAGTATGAATGCGGCGAATGCAGCAGAATTATTGTCTCAGCCTGATATCGATGGTGGTTTAATCGGTGGGGCATCTTTGAAAGCGGCTGATTTTCTTGCTATTGGCAAGGCGGCCTGATTATCTAATTTGAGAGTTTTATGCAAGACTTAAATGCTATTTTACTTGTCGTTCAGGTATTGTTATCTGTCTCGTTAATTGCACTTATCCTGTTACAACACGGTAAGGGTGCTGATGCGGGTGCTGCATTTGGTAGCGGTGCTTCAGCAACTGTTTTTGGTGCAAAAGGCTCGGGAAATTTTCTCACCAAAAGTACAGCGATTCTGGCAACATTGTTTTTTCTGACCTGTCTGGCTCTGGCTTATATGTCTAGCCATCGAGAAGGTCCGGCTAGTCTGGTTGATTCCATTGTCGAAACTCAAGCTGTAGAGCAGAGCGCTCCAGTGATGAAACAGACTGAAACGACTACTGATTTACCTCCTACGGTTGAAGATCCTGCTGTTGATGCTGCTCCAGCTCAAACTGATCTACCTCCCTCGGAGTAATAAAGCATAAGCCGATGTGGTGGAATTGGTAGACACGCTATCTTGAGGGGGTAGTGGCTTAAGGCTGTGCCGGTTCGACTCCGGCCATCGGCACCATCTTAAATGTCTGAAGTATACGGGCTGCGTTACTAATCCAGTCAACTTCAGCTAGTCGAACCGGCTCCGGTTCGATTACAGACCCCATCCCTGGGGTCTGCCCTGCGGGTTGCTCTCAGGCTCGCAATTCAAAACCGTTCCGGACGGTTTTGTCCGGCCAACGGCACCATATTAAATGACTGAAATGCATTGGCTGCGTTATTGATC
>NZ_JBNKSF010000029.1:0-129318 GCF_050297175.1 Gynuella sp.
ACGCCCGCCGGACACAGCGCACCATGCAATGATAAAAAGACGTCTCTTCCAGAGAGACTTGTTCGTTACGGGATTTGGTCATGGTGGCGAATGTTAGTCAATCTGAAAATGAATTTCAAGTTTATGGATGTCCTTTTTTACTTGTTTCAAATTTATGGATGTCCTTTTTTACTTGTTCTTTTTTACCTTGTGAGTTTGGTTGGTGTCGGATATAAAAGAGCCTATCAAAAGGCTCTTTGGAAGGGAACGGGGTTACAAAAATAAATGCGTCCCCCGTTATCCTTGGCTTCGGTCGAATAATGCTTGAGTTAGGCTTCTGCTAAAAATAGATAATGGTCTGTATCATTTTCAGAATTTACCAGTGAGCTAAACATGAACTCAGGGCCTCCACGATAAAATATGAAGAGATATTGATCGCTTGTGCTAATTGCTACCTGTTTTCCGATAAACTTACTAAATACGGCATCCCAACCCCATTTAAATTTCTCACCATTTGGAAAAATAAAAGTATAGTTTTGATCCAGTCGACTAGCCTCCAGGTTAATCGTTTTTTCTACATCCCATTTAATAAGCTTATCGGCAATAGACACTCGTAGTGTAAATTGACTGTCGAAATATAATTTCAAAGTGATTCCATCAAAACCATACTCAATCGCAGTCTTACCATTAATATGATCTAGCTTTTTTTGCAAATTAGAGACTTGTTTTGAACCTACAATTGCTTCTTCAAAAGAGCGATAAATTGTAGGCTCAATAAGACTTTTCACAGGTATGTCTTGGTACATATATTTTTCCTAAAATTACCAGTATTTATCATTCATCGAGCAAAAAAACGAACACTTGTTGCAGATTCGACTATAGTTTCACCTCTCGCTGCAGCTTGGTTATTTATAACATTTGCCGTAGCTGTTGCCTCTGCAACAGTCCTCCTAGAAGGTGGGCCTTCACCATATACAGTTGCTCCAACTGCATGGAAATCTTCAGCGGAAATGTTCAAAGATGTGTTTCTTCCTCCTGATCTGACATACACATTATGATCTTCAGGGTTAGATGCTTCTATGAATACTCTTTCTAAGTACAACCAAGACCGGAATAACAGGAATAATTTAGGCTTATAAAAGTGATCATGCCTACAAGAAAAACTGCCTCAATGATCAATCGAAGAACTAGACTGGTCAATTTAAATTGTTGTTTTCCAGCGTATGAGATATAGATGGACACTATAAGAATCACGCATATAAATATTAGAAGCAAAGTATCATCTATACCATTCTTTAAGACATCCAAACCGGTCCTTCTCGCGATAAAATCAGAGAGTAATAACAATCCAGTCAGGCAAAGGCATACAATCAAACCATAAATGCTACTTTTCATAAATAAGACTCGATTAATTTGATTTAAAGCTTGGCTCAAGGTTTTCATCTGCACACATCAAAGAATCAACGAATTCAACTCTATGTGCAACAGATGCACCTGGTTCAATTTTCCCTCCCGGTACTAAGGAGAAACCCTGATCAGCACGGTTTACAATAGCTCCCGCTGTAGAATTACTATTCACCGAGTCTAATGCTATTAGCAATGGACAGAACATTGGCATCAACAGCATTAATTATGCCTGTATGTAGTTGCACTTGAGTCACTGGATAAAGCAATTTTATGGATGTCCTTTTTATAAATTTTCGTATGGCAGTGTCTCCCAGTTGTTTCAAGACATCTGTGGGGCAATCGCATTTGTCGAGTTCAACAATCGACGAATACCATTTGCCTATATCCCCATGAGCAAGACTACTTGTCCAATTATCATAGTCAGAATATATAAACAGATCATGTATATACTCAGTAATAAGGGCTCCAGCGTCAGCCCTTTCCGTATTCATTAGTCCATTAGCTCCCATTTTCCGGTCCCAACCTTTATTTGAGGTTTCCTCGTCTGTTTGATCATTCCATTGCGTCATTTTACCATTAACACCATCGATCACCACTTTATTACCATCCACATAAACGGTCCCACCAGTCTCTGTGTCTATAAATCTTTCCCCATTGCGTCTCACTTCATCTGGATCATCCACATTTCAAGATGAGTCGGCTTCACGGGTACCTCCATGCCAAGTTGTATAATCTCCGTTTCCATACAACCAATCCTCATCATTTGCAGCCGCAAGATGATAAGGTGAAGGCGGTCAGGATCTGTCGGTATCGGGTTTGGCCGCAACAAAACAGCCCCGTTCGGGGCTATTGGCGGACAGGAGGCTGACCTATGTAAATTGTAAGACCTGACCCCATGATGCTCTACAACAACAAAAGGCAAGATCCCTATGGTTCCGGTTTCATCTTGTATAGTTTAATAGATATATTACCTAACTCTAATCGAAGACACTTTTCAATCAAAAGACCTTTTGACAAAGACGCTAGTTTTTTTTCGTGAGAAACCAAAATACTCGATTTAAAGAACCCGATTTCCTTATCCCATGCTATGAACTTTCCCTCCATTACAACTGAAGGTTTACCTAATTGCTCCTCAATTTGAGAATAATTTAAATTATCTATTTTTTCTGTACTAGGAAAAGCATACCAAGCATTAAAGGCGGAGAATAATGCCCATATACAAAACAGAAGTAATATACTAATGACTGTCAACATAATTTTATTCTGATTTATCTTCATCATTTTCATCACCTATATATGTTCTATAAACAATAGATGAACTATGCTCCGAGAAGGTGTCCAAGATATTGCCAGTATTCACAGTATATTCTCCCGCCCATACCCCTGTACCATCACCGACATATATTCCAACATGTCCAGTTGCATCACTATGATCTTGAGAGTTTATGGATATCCTTTTTATATTAACTGACACAGAATTTTGAACACCCTTAAACTTTAATCAACGACTCTAACCTCTGTGGTTTCGAGTTTATTAACAAGATCATGGGCCAATAACTCAATATTTTCGTAATTATTCAACTTCAAATATGACTTTAACGAAACCAATAGTTCCTTTTTTAAAATACTTAATTCGTCAGTATACGAACCATCATAATCCGTTAAAAGGGTAGTTGGCAGACTTGCCACCCAATCATCAAAAGCTTTTGGGTGCTTATCAAACCATAAAAAAGTAAGATGCGGACAACTTATAAAGGACTGAGCAATCATAGGAGAAATTTCAGTACCTATAGCACCATCCCTAAATTGCCAAATTTCACCCAAAGTATTAACAAAAGGCACAGCCTCAGAACACTTACGATTTAACAACAAATTCTTCACATCCAAGACATTTGATTTATACCAGTCTAAGTTAGCATTTGTAAGAGATTTATACTTTTTAATATTTGCCTGCTCAGCGTATGAAAATAACGCAAAGAAACACAAATAAATAAACAATATTTTTTTCATTTCCACATCCCATTATTGATAGAGGCTATTTGTGATACCAATTGATATCAAACTAGATTTATCCAAAATTTCAAATATTTCGTCCCTTGCTACACGGCGTGTTTTAACTTCAAAATTGCCCGCGCCATCGTGAAGGTCACAGGCAAAAAGAAAGCGGCTAAAGCCGAAGCCTTACCGCTTGCATTCTGATCGTTGTGAAGGGCCTTATGAAGGCATTCACAACTTTTTAATTGGGGTCTGCCCCCGATTGTTTGTTAGTTTTTTTGGAACAAGACAAACATTTTCCTGTACGAAGATCGAAATTCTGAAGAAAAATTCCGTAACCTTCTCCACATTCTTTGCATCTACACTGACTTAATAGCAAAACAAATACGGGAATCGCAAAAACAATAAGAACCATTATGCTCGGCATCTGAGTGGCCAAAACGGACAAAAGAAAAAATGCCCCGATAAAGTCGAGCACTACTTTTTTAACTGTCATAACAATTCCAAAAAATCAAAACGGCCAAGCTTGCAAGTTTATGGATGTCCTTTTTTAAGGATTGATTAAAATCATGAAATCTGATAACCCTATTGATTTATCCAATATCAATTACTTCAATTTTTTTTCTTTCAAAATCAATATGAGATACCTGAACGTTGACCTGATCATTCTTCATATACTGTTTGTTTTTATTTCCACTCTTCATTGTTGCGACTAACTTATTTTCTAATTTAATTAAGTAGCCAAATTCAGCAACCAACACTACATTTCCTGTAGTAATCAGACCTAATTTAAAGCTGCTTTCTTTCCAAGGATCTTTCAGTTCTTTAGCTCTTTTCAATGAAGCATAAAACCTAACATCTGTAACAGACAGAATCTTAACATTAAGAACATCACCAACCTTACAGATCTCGAAAATCCTATCATGTAGCCATCACTATTTTCATAACTGACGCTGATTCCATGTGAAGCAACTTCGGTCACTAGCACTGGATAAACTTTCCCCTCTTCTAAACTATCCATACGTGTTATTAATCCATATTTGATAAGAAATCTTCTTAAAATTTTATAATTATCGGTATCCGCACGAATAGGACTGCTATCTATGAAAGAACAGAATGGTCTACCCTTTGCCTCATCATAATCTCCCAACAAGTGTATGGATGTCCTTTTTTATTCCTCACCAATCTCTTAGGGAACATAAACTGACTGAACTTCAAAGTTGAAGCCATCCTCACTTTCATAGATACGCACGGATAAAACTAGATCACTAATGCCTTCTTCAGTGCATAAATCTATCAGAACATCCCAATACTCTCTCATCCATTGACATGCAGAAGATTGCCAAGTTTTATCCAACAAACTGCTTAAACGACAACCATAGCTAGCAATATTGGTTCTTATGATATCAGCATCTGACTCGGATATGGGTTTAACCCCTTTAACACCGCTTAACTGTTCAAAGGTGTCTGCCTTTATCGCTTCTACAATACTAACTAAGGTTTCGCGCCATATTGAAGGTACTAGTGTTTGGTTTTCTTCGTCTTTTTCTACCAATATTTCTGACATATTATTAATCCGGAGAATGAAGTTCTTTATGGCAATCCACACACACTTCGGCATGGTTCTCTGGCACTGTTTGTCCACCATCCGCGTGTCTCTCAATATGGTGACCTGCAGAATTTGAAGCATCAATTTCAGTACCACAGCCATTTGCGCATTGGCTGTCTTGTTCAGCGCGTTTTTTCTCTCGTGCTGATGGAGTAAAAAACCGCTGTGGATCTCTTTCGTCTTTCGGCACACTCCCTGGTTCGGTAGGTGGTTTAGGTAATTTCCCACCATCGGCTTGATCTGCCCATCTTCAGATAGAGCTTCTTCATCCTCACCCTTTTTTGTCATCCAAACTAAACCAGAAAGGGCGCCAGTTGCTACTGCATATCCTGCCCATTTAGGCCGAGTAAAATCTGTGGGCTCTGGTGCAGCTGTGTCGAATACTATGAATGCTGTCAGGCCTTTTAAGACCGACTCCCCCATTTGACCATCAGGATCCACATACCTATACGGATTATTATTCGCATAAGCATACCGATTAAAACTGAGCGGATTGCTTTCCACGAACCCCACCGGATCCACGGCATAAAACCTTCCTAAACCGGATCATAATAACGGGCCTGCATGTACGTCAAACCTGTATCCGGGTCATGCACATGACCAGTATAGCCAATGCGGTTGTTTGTTTTCAGGTCCTGATTTTCGACCTTACTGCCATAAGACATGTAGTTTTCTTTCCAGATCATCTTGCCCAGCTCATTAGTAGCTGCAACCGGTGACCCCAAGGCGTCAGTATGGTAGTGGGTGGTGGTGATTTCGGCTTGAGAGTTGAGATTCACCAAACCCAAACTTAGCATGACAATAGATGTTAAAAGGTAAGCCACCAACTTCCGAACGATATCATTCATATACTTCATTCCCTGCCCTCCTAATTCAAAATCAAGCCGATAATGGCCACCATGGCCCCAGCGTTATAGAGCGTCAATTCATCCTCAGGATCTGACATACCATCACCATCAGTATCTGCACTGGTTGGTGAGGTATGATATTTGTTTACTTCTTCACCATCTGACCAGCCATCATCATCGTAATCAGCATAGCCAACTTCAACATGCAGGTGTTTTTAGGTGACACACTCTTCATAATCATTCAATTGATCGCCATCGGTATCAAATAACGCCGGATCAGTCCCTTGACACCATAAGTTGTCATATTGGCTCGGGCATCTTTGTCCTGCTACCGAATCACCTTCCTGGCAATCAATCAGGCCATCACCATCTGTATCGATATTTAATGGATTCAGTTTTAAGTCGATTTCCGTACCATCTTCAATCCCGTCGCCGTCGGTATCACGGGATAAGGGGTCGGTATGGTATTTATGAATTTCATCGTAATCATTCACAAAATCGCAATCAGAATCCCCGTCACACACATTGGTATGGTAAAGGCAATATTCGTCACCATCGTAAATACCGTCGTGATCAGTATCTTCATCATCTGACCTGGCTGCATCAAAGTATTTCTTGCCACAGCCTTCGGAAACATAAACAAGTTTATGGATGTCCTTTTTATCACGGTTTTTTTATCAAGTTAATCGGTGGGGTGATTGGGTCCATCGAACAGCAACTGAACCGGGTGTATGGCGAGGTGAAGGCGGTCAGGCTCTGGCGGTAACGGGTTTGGCCCTAAACAGAACGGCCCCAGGCGGGCTGTTGGTGGGCAGGAGGCTAACCTATATAAATTGTAAGGTCTGATTCCATGATCCTTCATGATCCTTTTCAAGGCTTCGTCCCCTTCATCTAAAAATCAAGTAAAGCACAAGATCTTCTATAACAGATTGTTCCACGATTACTGCAATTTTTCCCATAATATTAGTCGAATTTTTATAGGCTTCACTGTACAGATGGTTTTGGATAGAGTTTTGAATTGTATGTAATAGCTTTAACTTAACATCCATTTCCCATACCCACGTTTCCTCTCCTGCACATAAAATGGCATCTGCAATGTAACTAGCTTGATCTAAGAAACCGTTATGAGTGATCTCCAAAAACTCTTCTACAGAGAGCGTTAACATATACTGAGAGCCATCATGATCTTGAGCCCACTTGAGCATCTCAGAATAATCAGGTTGTTCAACACTCAAATCACTGGTAGTAAAAATATAGTATGTCATTTCTGATCAGTATTATTGAAATGGGTTTGTTGCTGCGCAGCATCTTTAGCCTCTTGTCCGTTTAAATATCCGTTCTTTGGCAATTTCCCATCTATATCTACAGACTGATTTTTCTTTAAATCAAAAATACGAAAATAGCCATCTGCTAAATCGTATTTAATCTCATAATTATCGCGTCTGAACCCTAGTTTTACGCTATCAGGCGATAACTTACCTTTCACGCCTGGCGCAAATTTCTCTAATGCTCCAGTTAAACTTCCGCTTGCACATATTCCTCTGAATTTGGCCACTTTGGCACTTGCAGCGGCGGCTTTGCTGCCTCTGTAGCTTTTAATAATGGAGCAGGAATATATGGAATAGCGGCACCGGCAGCTGATACCCCAAAGTCGATTGTTGCCTCACTTGCAGCCGTAAGATGATTATGCTTCTTAGAGAACAGGATCGTAAATAATTGCGCCTCTTTTTATCTTAGGGTCGACTATTTATCCGTACTGGTGTGAGGTTGGGGATTGTTGTTTGTGTCAGGTCCTAAAGTCTTATCAATATAATAAACCACACAGTCAGCCGCTTCTTCTGACGCCTCTCTTCTTAAGGTATATCCATCCTCAAATACCCGGCTTAAATCGAGGCCATGTTTGACCATCACTTTCAGTAAATCTACTGATTCGATCTCGCGATACGCCTACTATACAGGACCTCTTCATCTGGTTTTCTTGTTCTTAATTTACTCAACCAGATAGCTTCAAATATTTCTGGTGGGCAAGAAGAATTAATTGCCAACTCCACTATATCGTAACTCCCGTCTACGGAATCATCTGGTTATTCCCAGTCAATACCGTTGTTCTCTGAAGAGCTTGAATTAATAATTGCATCTGCACAGGCATAATGATCTAACCTAGGCGCCCCCGTTAAAGGGATTCCATCTACTTCGTTTAACATATCAAATCTGGCTCCCTGCTGAAAGCGAGTCAGTAATAATTCAAAGCTAGGCAACTCTACAGCAGTGTCATTTGGCTGCGAACAAGACAGAACTATTAAAATCAGCGCCCCACTGAACAGTCTTTTTTGTCTTTTCAATATATGAAGCAAATTTATCATTCGTCTTCTTCCTGATTACCTGAACCATTATTGTCTCGTGCCTTTTTAAGCATTTCGTCAATATTACTCCCGAACACCATTGCTTCTGCATAATACACCGCATATTTCTGTCAATCGATATCACGGCTAGCTATAAGATGAGCACAACCCCAACGACAAAGCTGATCTCGAAGCCAAATCCGCAAAAACTCTAGCCCGGAAAATAGCTTGCTGACTCTGAGTAAAATCTATCCCAAAAGATCTAAAAGCTATGCATTCAGAGAATTTCAATAGGCCTTTGATATTCGTACGTTTTGTCTCAGAAGAGCAATCATGCTGTTGTTCATCTGACTCAGTTTTGTTCCACTTAGCATGCTTTGGATCATGAATTTATTTCGGTTATGTGATAGGTGTCTCTGTTAAGGAAAAATCCTTTTTTCCACACGTTGTCAGTTCGGGGCTGAACACATCACACCAGCTGTAGGTTTTCGTGGCAATGCTTGGTCATTGATGCCCAGATATAACTGTATTGACTGTACATTCGCATAAAACCACCCCTGTTTACTGTTTTTTAACCTATCATCCTTGGCAGTGATCCCCATCCATTAACAGGCAATCTCCTGCTGGGATATATCCTGTCGATGGTTATTTTTTGGAACATATCTGTACATACCTCTATTTCCCTGAAAAACCTGAAAAATCCTCATAAAGGAGGAGGAAATCAATCCAGTAAATCCACTAACATTTTTTCGCTGAATTTTCTGAAGCAAGACAAATTCGCTACTCAATTTACGAATGTACTTAAATTTTCGTCCTCAGGCTGAAGCCTGGTGTCGTCAGGATAAGTCTGTAAAAACAACAATACTTGGAGCCCACAGCAATGATTAAGACCTTTACCAGCTCAATTGGTATACCCATTTTACTGGCCGCTGTATCCATACCTGCCTTTGCTGAGCTTGGAAACCCCAGAGTCAATCAACTGGGTTATATTCCCAATGGCCCGAAAGTGGCGACCTATGCCAACAACTCCAGTTCGCCGCTGAACTGGCAGTTGTGGAAGGGCAATCAATTAGTTAAATCCGGTACTACCGTCCCTTTCGGCAATGATGAAGCCTCCGGAGAATACGTACACCAGATAGACTTTTCTTCCGTCACCACTACCGGGGATGAGTTTAAATTACGTATAGGCAATGACAGCAGCTATCCATTTGAAATCAATGCAGATACATTCATGGCTGCCACATTTGATTCAATCCGCTATTTTTATCACAACCGTAGCGGTATCGAGATTGAAACCCAATACACCGGTGGTGGACATGGCAGTTATGCCCCTGACAGCAAATGGGCACGCCCGGCCGGACACCTCAACGTCACCCCCAACAAAGGTGACAACAATGTCGCCTGCTGGCCAGGTACTTGTGACTACAGCCTGAATGTCACCAAAGGCTGGTATGATGCTGGCGACCATGGCAAGTACGTTGTTAACGGCGGCATTTCTGCCTGGAAACTGCTCAATGCCTACGAACGTTATAGATATTGGGGAGACAATACCGACTTTCCTGCCCCCGGCAGCGCAAACCGGATAACCCCGTTTGCCGATGACATGCTGAATATTCCGGAAAGTGGCAATAATGTTCCAGATGTTCTTGATGAGGCTCGCTGGCAGTTAGAGTTCTTGCTGGCGATGCAGGTTCCAGATGGCAAGCCGCTGGCAGGAATGGTGCATCATAAAATGCATGATGAGGCCTGGACCGGACTGCCATTGGCACCGCACGAAGATCCCAATACCCGATTCCTGGTTCCTCCTACAACGGCAGCAACGTTGAATGTTGCCGCAGTGGGGGCCCAGTGTGCACGGATTTGGAGCCGCTTTGATCAGGCATTTGCCAATCGCTGCCTGAGCGTTGCCGAAAAAGCCTGGAATGCCGCTAAAGCACACCCCGATATGATTTATGGCAATGACTACAACGATGGCGGTGGCGGATATGATGACCTGAATGTGGCCGACGAGTTCAGCTGGGCTGCCTCTGAGTTATATATTACGACCGGCCAATCCAAATACCTGTCTGACATCAATACGAACCTGGCTGCCAGCGAATGGGGTTGGCAAGGTACTCAGGCAGCCGGCGTCATGTCTCTGGCAACGGTTACCAGTTATTCCAATTCCGGCCTCCGGTCGCAGGCTCAACAGAGCATCATTGCACGTGCTAATGACCTTCTGGAGATCAGCCGGGGAGAGGGTTATCAAATACCCCTCAATTTTGACAGCTTTTATTGGGGTTCCAACAGCGTCATTGGTAATTTCATGATACTGCTGGGTCTGGCTTATGAGTTTACAGATAACCAGGATTACCTGAATGAGGTAGGCCGGGGATTGGATTATCTGTTTGGTCGTAACGCCCTTTCAAAATCTTACGTAACCGGTTACGGGCAAAATGCCACTAAACAACCACACCACCGTTTCTGGGCCGGCGCTCTGAATAATAATTACCCCTGGGCTCCTCCAGGTGCGCTGGCTGGCGGACCGAACTCCGGTCTTGAAGACGACGTCTCAAAAGATGCGGTAGATGGCTGCCAGTCCAGGCCACAAACCTGTTATGTCGATGACATTGGTGCTTGGTCCACGAATGAAATCACCATCAACTGGAACAGTGCATTATTCTGGGTACTGGCGTTCTACGACGAATATGCCCGTCAGGATACTGCTTTGAATCATGTCCCGGTCGCGAATGTAACCGTTACTCCTAAAACAGGCACAGCGCCTTTACGGGTCACCTTCGATGCCAGTGCGTCCACTGATGCCGATGGTGATGAACTGACCGCAACCTGGGATTTTGGAGATGGTACCAGTGGTGAAGGACTGGTCGTTGATCACCTTTATACCCAAACAGGCCGCTTTGGCTCAATTGGCGAAATCAGCGATGGCAATGGCGGCAAAGTTGGGGTTATTACCTTTATCGATATAACAGGTAGCCAGGGTAATACACTGCCTGTTGCTAAGTTTTCAGCGTCCACCAAAACCGGTCCGGCACCTTTGACGGTTCAATTTGACGGCAGCGAATCCTATGATAACGATGGTGATCCACTCACCTATCGCTGGCTGGTTAAAAACCAACAGGTCGGTACCTCGCCACAATTAAGCTATACCTTTACCGATGAGGGGCTATATTTTGTCGAACTGATTGTGAATGACGGCAAAGCTGACTCTGTCACCGCGATGACTACAATCAACGTCACTCCACCCGTGACAAGTGGTGATCTCAGCTGCACCTTAACGGCTAATAGCTGGAATAACGGTTACACTGCATCGGTTAAAGTGACTAACCAGGGAAGCACCACGTTAAACAGCTGGCAGGTTAATCTGCTGCTTCCTGCCGGGCATACCATCAGCAACACTTGGTCTGCCTCATTTGACACGACCCAATCCCCGATCGTCGTCAGCAATAATAACTGGAATGGCACACTGGCCCCAGGGGCTAGTGTAGAGTTTGGTTTTCAGGCCGGATTCACTGGCAGCTATACCGCTCCAAGCTGTCAATAACACGCATACCCAGCGGCAAGGACGCCGCTATTCAATCAGGGCCAAGGCTTTACTCGTTTGATCAACAATACTCTCCGCCCCCACCTCAGCACCACCTGTCTCTCAGTTATAACCACTACAACTCACAGCATAAACACGCAAACACTGGTTATTTGACCATATAGTCATCATCTGATTGAACCAATACACTGACGCGAGGTTTCCAAAAGATTTTCATCATAACGAAATCTGAATGGTGCAAGCTGTAACCTGCATATGGCGAACATTAAAGGATAATCCCATGAGTAGCCCGATAAACAAGACACTACAAAAAACGGCTCTGATGCTGGCAATCAGCATGATTGCAGCCGGATCTCAGGCAGACCTGATCATCAGTGAATACATCGAAGGATCGAGCTATAACAAAGCAATTGAACTGCAGAACACCGGTACCGAGGAGATCAATCTCAGTACATACAACCTGGAACTGTACAGTAACGGCAAAACCAGCCGGACGGCTTCGGTGAACCTGAATGGTTCACTCGCCGCCGGAGGCGTTTATGTACTCGCTAATGGCAGTGCCAGCAATGATATCCTGGCGGTAGCTGATCAAATCAGCAGTTCCGTCATCAATTTTAATGGCGATGACACTTTGATCCTGAAACAAGGTGAGGCCGTCATCGATTCATTTGGCCAATACGGCTATGACCCTGGCAGCCAATGGAACGTCAACGGCGTCTCAA
Source organism: Gynuella sp. (assembly GCF_050297175.1). Taxonomy (NCBI): domain Bacteria; kingdom Pseudomonadati; phylum Pseudomonadota; class Gammaproteobacteria; order Oceanospirillales; family Saccharospirillaceae; genus Gynuella; species Gynuella sp. Next base: position 12,444 of record NZ_JBNKSF010000029.1, read on the forward strand.
CCGCTAACGCCACCCTGCGCCGACACAGCAATATCACCAGTGGCGACACCAATCCTAACGACGAATTCGACCCTTCCCTGCAATGGGATGCTTATCCTCAGGATACCTTTGATGACTTGGGAGGCGGTTCTGATAATGGCGGTGGTAATAGCGGAACGGCAACGGAAGCACTTATCTCCGAAATTCAGGGTAGTGGCGCCAGTTCTCCCATGGTGGACGAACAGGTCATTGTAACTGCGGTGGTTGTGGCCGTTTACCAGGATGAACATTCATTCAATGGTTTCTTTATTCAGGAAGAAGATGCCGATCAGGATGGTGACGCGAGCACCTCAGAAGGTATTTTCGTATATTCCTCACAACCTGTTCAGGTAGGCGATCAAGTAAAAGTCACGGCCAAAGTGACCGAATATTTTGACCTGACTGAACTCACCGATGTCAGTGCTATCGAGGTACTGTCCAGCAATCAACCACTGCCAGCTACAACTATTATCAACCTGCCTCTCAGTTCGACTGATCAGCTGGAAGCGGTCGAAGGTATGCTGGTGGAATTTCCACAAACCCTGACCGTCAACGAAGTCTATCAGCTGGGCCGCTATGGCCAGATGCTGTTGTCACAGGGCCGTCGTTATCAGGGTACCGAAGTTGCCCTGCCGGGCGAGGATGCACTGGATGTGATTGCCAACAATGCACTGAACGTCATCAAACTGGACGATGGTTACTCCAACCAGAATCCGGTACCGGTCATTTATCCGGCTCCAGGCCTGTCAGCATTGAACACGGTCCGAATCGGCGACAGTGTCCCTGGCATTACCGGCGTTATCAATTACAGCTTCGGTGAATACCTGCTTGAACCCGTTGGCGAAGTCACATTTGACCCAACCAATCAAAGAACGTTGTCACCACAAATCGATTCTATGGCGAACCTTAAAATCGCCAGCTTCAACGTACTGAACTTTTTCAACGGTGATGGTCAGGGCGGTGGCTTCCCCACTTCCCGAGGTGCCGATAACGCAGAAGAGTTTCAGCGTCAGCTCGATAAATTGGTGCCCGCTCTGGTGGCCCTTGACAGTGACATCGTCGGCCTGATGGAAATTGAAAACGATGGTTATGACGAATACAGCGCCATCGCCACCCTGGTAGACGCATTGAACGCCGAGCTGCCAACCAATAAAGCCTACGCCTATGTTGACCCTGGTCTCAGCAATCTTGGCTCTGATGAAATAGCCGTCGGCATGATTTATCGCCCATCCAGTGTACAGCTGTTGTCCAGCGCAAAGCTGGATTCCAGCAACTCCGCTCTGGATCCAGATACGGGTGAACCGCTGTTTAACGACGGTAAAAACCGCACAGCATTAGCAGTCAGCTTCAAACATCTGGAAACCGATCAACTGCTTACAGTTTCGGTCAACCACCTGAAGTCCAAAGGTAGCGACTGCGTTAGCCTTGGCGACCCGGACCTGGGCGACGGTCAGGGTAATTGCAACCTGACCCGGACTATGGCCGCCGAAGCCCTGGCACAATGGTTAGAAGACAGCCCGACGGGTACCGACACTCCCATCACGCTCATCATTGGTGACCTCAACTCCTATGCCATGGAAGATCCGATTCGTACTTTGGAAAGTGCTGGCTTTAACAACCTCAAAAAAGCCAAGGGATTGCCGGGAGACTACTCTTATGTATTCAATGGTCAGTCAGGCTCTCTTGATCATGCCCTGGGCAATCAGGCAGCACTTGACGCAACTTTGTTAGTCACTGATTGGCACATCAATACCGATGAACCTGCGGTGCTGGACTACAACACCGATTACAAATATGACGGCCAGGCAGAAACACTCTACAACGCTGACCCCTATCGTTCTTCAGATCACGATCCAGTGATCATCAGCATGTCTTTAACGCCAGCCAATGAGCCGCCCATTGCACTGATCAGCCATTTTCGCATTTGGAACTGGCATATCTTTATCGCGGACAGCTTTGATCCCGATGGCCGGGTGGTGAAAAATCATTGGAACTTTGTGAACTGGGATGAATTTGACAGCTGGTTCGCCTTTGTTCCGGAGTCAGTGCTGAAGCGTAATCACGTCAACCAGATTATATTGACCGCAACTGATAACAACGGTGCCAGCAGCGAAGACACCCTAATGCTCAGCAATACTCACTCCGGGCACTATCACAAAAGAGATCATTCCCACCATTGATGACTGTCATTTGAACGGTATTGGTTAAGGGATTTTATCTTCGGGATGGCAACCAGCCATCCCACTACTCCCCTGGCGCAACAGACACCCAACCATCTTTTAGCAATCACAAATAATAACCAGTGTCATTTTTTTTTAATCAGTCTGACACACTACTTTCATTGCCCTTATCGAGAATGGGAAAAACCCATGACCATAGGGCCTGATCATGTCAAAACAATATTTCCGGACCATCTGGATCTCTGATACTCACCTCGGGAACAAAAATACTCAGGCAGGCTTGCTGGCCGACTTTCTCGATTCAACTGAATCCGAAAAACTATTCCTGCTCGGCGACATTGTCGATCTGTGGAAGATGAGCCAAAAAGGACATTGGCCCCAAGCGCACCAGGAAGTACTGAAAAAAATCTTCGATAAAGCCCGTTCAGGTACCGAAGTCATATATATTCCGGGAAATCATGACCCCTTCTTTCGCGAATTTAACGGCCTGGGAATCGGTCATATTTCCATCCATGAAGAATATATTCATCACACCGCAAATGGTCAGAAACTGCTGTTACTGCATGGTGACCGGTTCGACGAGGAAATCACCTGCGCGCGCTGGTTATTCCATTTTGCTGACTTTCTTTATGAATCTATCATCACGGTTAACCGCCACCTTAATCGCATCAGAGCCAGACTTAACAAGCCTTACTGGTCACTCTCGGGCGCATTGAAAATCCGTAGCAAAAAAGTTCGTTCATACATCACCGAATTTGAAAAGAAAGTCATTGCCTACGGCAAAGAACAAGGCGTTGATGGTGTCGTTTGCGGCCATATCCATCAACCCAAACTGGATCGGATCAATGGGCTGATCTACGCCAACGATGGTGACTGGCTGGAAAGCTGCTCAGCATTAGTGGAAACCACTGATGGAAAACTGCAACTGATGGACTGGAGCATCAATACGGTCCATCAACCACAACCGGCAACCGCATAGCACAGTACTATAGAAACCACATCGGACCTGAGCAATCAGGTCCGCCAACACCCGTTGCCCCCAGCAGCACACTCAGTACCAACGAAAGCCTATACCGCTCCCTACTACTCTCTCAGATAGCAACTCGACTCAGCCTTGAAAACAGGGTGAACAATAGATAGACCGATCACCAGCAAATACAGAAGAACCAGCCAAACATGACCACTAAGGGACAGGAAATAGGTGCTGCGGAGGTTTGCAGAAGCGTCTCAGAACATTGGGATTGGCTTCCAGATCGACCGACCTGGAAGCCAGACAGCAGGTTAAAAATTAATGGTGATACTGCGCTTTTCTTTCTCAGATTCAGGGCGCTCATGGTATTCGCCCGTCACCACCGGCTCCGCCAGAGGTAAAGACTGCTTGCGACTGGAATACTGCTCGATGATGGGTTCAACCAGCGTTGAGGTCAGGCCCGTCCAGCTAGGATCAGTTTTTTCGATACCGTCCTCACGATAACGATGCAATACCAATACTTGGTTGAATATACTGGCTTTTCCTTCCTGCAGAGTCACCTGCATATCAAACACATGCTTACTCTTGGAAAAGTGGAAATATTTCGGTGAGCTGGGAGTTTCACGCATCGCCCAGTCGGTAATGGTATAAGTACCAGCGTTCAGCTGTTTGACTTCTATCCACGGCTTGGAGGCATAAGGGTAAAGATCTACCGTAAACTCCTCTCCCTGACTGTCGCGCATAAATAGCAGGTAATTGATGTTCTGGGCGCCGCCCACTTCGTCATCAATTTGCAGCGGCACCAGCAGCCTGGCATCTCCAGTGGGAGTTTTGCCTGGCAAACCAGCGCATCCGGCCAGCGTTAATACGGCTGTCAGCAACAGACAGATGCGGTTCATATGAGTCATAGCATATCCTTGGTGTTATTGTTCTACGATGTTTTTTCTGTTTTGGTGGAGGATACAGCATCCTCCGACTGATCGGGATTGTCACTACCGGCTATTTCGACAACTTCGAAGTCTTCACCCTTCAACTCGGGTATATCAATTTTTTCAAAGTTTTTATCAAGCTTACCAAGCGTACTGCACATGTTATCCAGACGGGCATCCTGAGCATGCATGTGGTCCAGCATAGCTTTGATCGCGTGAGCAATTGGATCCGGCATTTCAGAGACACCATACGCATCAAACCCAAGGGCCTTGGCAATCTGAGCGCGCTTGGCATCAGCTTGTTCCTGTTCGGGTATTGGCGTTGGTGCTTTGATGATTCTGCCTGGAACACCCACAACCGTAGCGCCAGCCGGAACAGGTTTGGTGACCACCGCATTCGAGCCGACTCTCGCTCCTTCGCCAACGGTGAAAGGTCCAAGAATTTTGGCTCCAGCCCCAACAATCACATTGTTTTCCAGAGTCGGATGGCGTTTTCCAGGCTCCAGACTGGTACCTCCGAGAGTGACACCCTGGTAAATAGTGACATCATCACCAATTTCGGCAGTGCCGCCGATAACCACTCCCATCCCATGATCAATAAAGAAGCGACGACCAATTTTGGCTCCGGGATGAATTTCAATGCCAGTGAGCCAGCGTGCAAAAGTGGAAATCATCCGTGCCAGCCATTTGAAATCCCAACACCATAACTTATGACTCAACCGATGGAACAGAACTGCATGCAGGCCTGGATAGGTGGTCAATACTTCAAAAAAATTCCTGGCTGCTGGATCACGATGAAAGACGCTGCTTACATCTTCTTTGAGTCTGGAAAACATAATAGTTCCTTATTTTGGCTTGAGCTTCCCGGAGGCCGCTTTAATAGTCTGCTTCAAGATTCCACGTAAAATATTGACTTCCGTTGTGTCTGGTTCCGCCCGCAAATACAACCTGCGCAGGCGATTCATCAGAAGCTTGGGATTATTGGGATCAAGGTATTCGATATCAACCAGCGCCTGCTCAAGATGACTGAAGAAACCTTCCATCTGGGCATGGCTGGCAGGAGGCTCTTCCCTGACGGCAGACCACTGATAATCAACCTCTTCGGCCAGATACGCCATCCGCAACTCATAACTCAGTACCTGTACGGCTGACGCCACATTCAATGAACTGTAGTCCGGGTTCGCCGGTATGTGCAGGTGAGCATGACACTGAGCCAATTCATCATTGGTCAACCCGCTACGCTCGCGACCGAAAACCAGAGCGACAGTCTGCTGCTGTGACGCCACCGCCAGCGCCTTCTCAGCGGCCTGACGGGGATTCAGTAACGGCCATGGAAAACTACGGCTACGGGCACTGGCACCCAATACCAGAGTACAGTCACTGACTGCCTCAGCGAGGTTAGGCGCGGTACGGCATTGCTGCAACAGATCATCTGCCCCTGATGCCCGCGCCATAGAGACATCAGAAACCACTTCACATTGCGGATTGGCTAATACCAGATCGTTCAACCCCATGGTTTTCATGGCTCTGCAGGCAGACCCGATATTGGCACTCAGAGAAGTTTCAACCAGAACGATTCGAATATGAGCTAAGGCGTGCAACATGGTTCCCCAAAAACGATAAGTAGGCCTATTGTGCCTGTAGCGCTCAATCGAATACACCCCTACTATTTCAACCCACTTTTATGTAAACTCCGCCGCCACTTCATTAGTAGCTGTTTAACAACCAAAGTACCTTACCATGCAACCGACTTTAAACATCGCGATGCGTGCAGCCCGTGCTGCCGCCGAAAAAATGAAATACACCTATCAGCAGATCCCTGCTCTGTTGGACGAGGGATACAGTCTCGAGAAAATTTTTACTGAAGCAATGGAAGGTGCTGCCGCCAGAGTTGTCAAAAACCTTTGGGCGGCCCATCCCACTCATAACATCATTTTTAAACAGCTTGGCGAGCATCCTGCCAAAAATCCGGAAAAAAGCCATAAGTGGTATGTGAACCTGCTTGACGGCGACCTTAATTTTCAAACCGGCTATCCTGCAGCTACCGTTTGTGTAGCCCATGCTTTTAGAGATAAATTCGAGCAGATTGCCATCATCAATATTTTCAATGACGAAGAGTTTGGTTGCGTACGCGGCCGGGGCATGACCCGTAATGAACAGCGCATGCGCGTCACCAACGTCCGTCGTCTGGATGGCATAAGCTGTGGCGTGCATGGCTTTGATACCGATCCATCCTGGGTCAGCTGCTGCGGTACGCATAACGTCAGCCAACGGATTATTGGTTCTAGTCTGCTAACTCTCAGTTATTTTTGCTGCGGCTTTACCGATGCCTGCATGGTCAATGGTCTGAGTGAACATGATATGTCCATTGCTGCATTGCTACTGCAAGAGTCCGGAGCCATTGCCGGGGACCGTAAAGGCAAACCATTGTTCGCCAATAGCGCAGAAATCATTGCCGCCAACCCCAAACTGTTTAAGGTACTGTTACAGGCTCTGTAACTCGGTCGGTATTTATTTCATTGTCAGGCGTTAAAACTCTATGGCTCGATCACTGCAGATACTCGCCGGTAAACGCGCATTCCAGCACCTGAAGGAACACGGTCTTCGGGCTCAGGATGTCAAAATGATTCTCGGAGCCTCTGGTGGGCCCAAATGGTTTGTTTTATCGCGGCTGGATCAATACCTGAACTCAAAATTCCTGAGCCAGGCCAATCAGCCCATCCAGTTAGTTGGATCATCTATCGGTGCCTGGAGAATGGCCTGCTATGCCGAAAGTGATCCCAAATCCGCAATACTACGACTGGAACAGAGCTATCTGCATCAACGCTACCCGCGAAAGGCCTCCGGCGCAGTGGTTTCTGCGAATGCCCAAACCATGCTGGAGGAGTTTCTGCCTGACAGTGAAATCGATTTTGTGCTGGAAAATTCCAACCGGCATTTGAATATTGTAACCGCACGCTGCCATGGCTGGTTGGAACAGGAATATAAACCCAAACAACTGACCGGATTTATGGGCAGTGCTGTCGCCAATGCTGTTTCCCGGAAAATGCTTAATCGTTTTTTTGAGCGAGTGGTGTTTTCGCAACACATGAGCGACTCGCCCTACAGAACTTTGGATGGCATACCGGGACGCTTAAGCAGCTTAAACCAACAGAACCTTAAGAGCGCACTGCTAGCTTCAGTGTCCATCCCTGTGGTGCTAGAAGGCGTTCAGGATATCAGTGGTGCCCCAAATGGCACTTACCGCGACGGAGGACTGCTTGATTACCACTTTGACCTGCCCTTCCGCGTGGAAAACGGCATTATCCTTTATCCACATTTTGCTCCATTACTGAAGCCAGGTTGGTTTGACAAATCTCTGCGCTGGCGCGGGGTGAATGCCCGAAATTATGAGGATGTCGTACTACTGGCACCTACCGCGGAGTTTATCCAGCATTTGCCATACGGAAAAATTCCAGACAGAGGCGATTTCAAAAAAATACCCGATAACGTGCGGGAACAGTACTGGAAAGATGCCATAAAACAAGGACAGCGGCTGGCTGACGATCTGCACGAATTACTGCATTCAGACAGACTGGTCGTTGAAATGAAAGAGTTAATACCCAGCAGACTGCGATCACTTAAACGCTGAATCAACGTCGCTGCTCTTTACGCTTGGGATCTGTGATCAGCAAATACCAGATACATCCCAGTACAACTGCACAGCACATCAGAATAAAGCTCTCGTACATCCTGCGACCTCCGAACATACCCGTTCAAATTATCTTACAGACCATCACTCTGTCTGATCTCTCATATTAATTATCATGGCAATGTATAAGACTTGAGCAATTATCTGCCAGCGGTTTTTAGTTAAGGATCGTAAGTGGATCGATGAGACTGGTAATAATCGGCAGGCAAAAAAAAACGGCAATTTAAATTGCCGTTTTGGGGTGTTTTACAGGCTAATCCTTAAGCCAGGAAGGAATTTCCTCAACCCCATCCTCTTTTGGTTTTTCCGGTGGCATGAGATCTTCTTTGGTCAACTTCAGCGCCATCTTCACGTTTGCGGCCACATAAATAGATGAATAGGTACCAATGAAAATACCAACCAACAATGCAACGGAGAAGCCAAAATTGAGCTCACCACCCACCAGCAACAATGCCAGCAACACAACCATGGTGGTGAATGAGGTCATTAATGTCCGGTCCAGAGTCTGGGTCAGAGAAACATCAATAATATAATCGACATCATCACTGCGAATTAGACGAAAGTTTTCACGAATCCGGTCAGACACAACAATGGTATCGTTCAACGAGTAACCAATCACAGCCAGCACTGCTGCCAATACCGTCAGATCCACCTCAAACCGGGTAACACTGAAAAAACCGACCGTAATGATCACATCGTGGACCAATGCGGCCACCGCCCCCACTGAGAATTTGATCTGGAAACGAAACGCGATATAGATCATTACAATGATCAGCGCCAGCACCATGGCCAGACCACCTTTTTCACGCAGTTCCTCACCAACCGATGGACCAACAAACTCGCTACGGCTTAATTTGACATCTGAACCATCTTTTTGCAGCACGGCGAGAATATCGTCACCAATCGTGGCGCTCTGAGTATTCTGCAGCCGCATCAGAATATCGCGGTCAGAACCAAAGTTTTGCACCATGACATTATCGTAACCGGCTGCCTGCAATTGCGAGCGTACACTGCCAATGTCCACCGACTTGGCATATTCCACCTGAACTTCACTACCACCCGTAAAGTCCAAGCCAAAATTGAGCCCTTGAATTGCAATGGAGGCAAGGCTGAGCAGGACCAGAGTAATCGAAAATACTGCCGCTATCTTACGATAGCGCATGAAAGGAATACGTTTTACTTCTGCCATTTCCAGACCTCCCAAATGGGTAGAGACTTCAGTTCCTTGCGACCCAAAACCAGGTTAGACAAAGACCGGGTCAACATAATTGCCGTAAACATGGACGTGATAATACCGATCGACAGGGTTACCGCGAACCCTTTCACCGGGCCAGTACCCACTGCATAGAGAATCACCGCCACGATCAAGGTAGTCAGGTTGGCATCCAGAATAGTCACAAAGGCACGGTCATAACCAGCATTGATAGCCGATTGCGGCGGTAAACCGTTTTTCATTTCCTCGCGAATACGACTGAAGATCAACACGTTAGCATCGACCGCCATCCCCACATTCAAGACGATACCGGCGATGCCCGGCAGAGTCAGCGTAGCGCCCAACATCGACAACATTGCAACGATCAACAGCAGGTTCACGAACAAGGCAACATTGGCAAACAGACCAAAAACCCGGTAAACCCCAACCATGATGATCATTACAGCTACAAAACCAACCACAACAGAAACAAAACCAAGACTGATGTTGTCAGCCCCAAGGCTGGCACCAATGGTTCGTTCGTTAATAATCTTCATAGGTGCAGCCAGCGCGCCAGCACGCAGCAACAAAGCCAGTTCTGTGGCTTCGGCGGGACTGTCGAGACCAGTAATGACAAAGCTGTTGGAGAATACTCCACGAATCGTGGCAAGACTGATAATGCTCTTTTCTTCAACAGTATTATAAATAGGCTGCTGCTCGCCATTGACCAGTTTGTAGCTGGTTTCTGTTTTCTGTTCGATAAACAGTACCGCCATTCTGCGGCCAACAGAGTTCTTGGTGGTCTGCCCCATGCGCGAACCGCCTTTGCTATCAAGCTCGACGTTCACCTGCGGCAACCCTTGCTGATCATATGAAACACGAGCGTTGGTGACATTATCACCTGACACGATCACACTGTTTTCCAGACTGGCACTCGATTGACCCGGCTTCTGATCACGGAAATAAAACACCTCCGCTCCCCGATCATTCGTCTGAGCTTCCAGGCGGAATTCCAGATTGGCGGATTTACCGAGTAATTTCTTCGCCCGTGCCGGGTCCTGAATACCTGGTAGCTCGACCACGATCCTCTCGCGCCCCTGACGCAGTACCTGTGGTTCGGCAACACCCAGTTCGTTCACCCGGTTTTTCAGGGTGGTCAGGTTCTGGCTGATGGCGTAGTCCTCAAGCTCTTTGATCTTGGTTTCAGAAAGAGACAGCTTAAGTGCCAGATCAGCATTCATATCCTCACGAGTGAAATCACCAAAATTAGTACGGATAAAACTCTTGCCGGTATCCATTGCATCCTGGTCGCGAAAGATGACTCGCAAAGCCCATTCATTGGGAATTCGATTAACAGAGCGGAATCGAATCTTTTGCTCCCGCAACTGACGCTTCAAATCTGCCTCATTATCAGACATTTTCTTGTTCAGGAATTCATCCATGTCCACCTGCAGCAGGAAGTGAACCCCGCCGCTAAGATCCAGACCAAGAGTCATTGGACTTGCACCAATGGCTGCTAGCCATTTCGGTGTGTTGTCTTCTTTATTTAGCGCAACCACATAGTTGTCACCCAAAGCGACCTGCACAGCTGTTTTGGCCTGAAGCTGTTTATCACCATCCTTTAGACGCACAGTCACATTTTTTTCGGTCAGTTGTTCACCAAAGTGTTCAATGCCGACTTCATCCAATACCGTCAGAATTTGCTGTTCCAGCTCGACACTGGCATTCAACCGGGTGTCGGTGGGGGTGATTTGAATGGCGGGATCGGGTGCATACAGGTTGGGAAGACTGTAAATCACTCCCAATGCGGTAATCACCAGTACCACCAGATATTTCCAGATAGGATAGCGGTTCATTAAATTTATCCGTACTCGATTAACAAAAAAAGCGCCTGCTGGCGCCTTTGGTTAGGATTCTTTTTAAATGGCCTTCAGCGTTCCCTTTGGCAGGGTTGCATGAATTGAGGATTTCTGGAATTTCATCTCAACTTTTTCAGACACTTCCACCACGATGAAATCATCAGTCACTTTTGTGATCTTGCCACATATACCACCAGAGGTAACCACCTCATCGCCCTTGCCCAGGTTGGTAATTAAATCTTTGTGCTCTTTATTGCGTTTTGACTGAGGGCGCCAGACCATCAGGTAAAAAATGACCACAAATACACCCAACATGATCAAAGGCGACCAGGCAGGCGGCTGAGCAGCTGGGTCAGCGGCCAGAGCCAGAGACGGTACCAGGGCCATGATCACAGCAAGTAGCTTTTTCATTAGTGTTTACTCCAGGTTTTTTATCTTCTAAACAATTTTTGGGTTATGCCAACGACGGAGTTTCGGCTCCGCGCTTCTGGTAAAACTGGTCAACAAAGGCCGAGAGGTTACCTTCTTCAATAGCCCCACGCAAACCAGCCATCAGGGTCTGGTAATAGCGTAGGTTATGAATCGTGTTCAATTGCGCACCCAGCATCTCTTTGCACTTGTCGAGGTGGTGTAAATAGGCCCGACTAAAGTTTTTACAAGTGTAACAGTCACATTCCGGATCCAAAGATGACGTATCGTGACGGTGTCTTGAATTTCGGATCTTTACAACACCTTCACTCGTGAATAAATGTCCGTTACGGGCATTACGGGTAGGCATAACACAATCAAACATATCAACGCCACGGCGCACGCCTTCAACAAGGTCCTCAGGTGTTCCAACCCCCATCAGATAGCGAGGCTTATCCGCCGGCATCCGGTCTGGCAGATAATCCAACACCTTGAACATCTCTTCTTTCGGCTCACCCACAGAAAGACCACCGATGGCATAACCGTCAAAATCAATCTCAGTTAATCCATTCATGGATTGCATGCGCAGATTTTCGTACATCCCCCCCTGAATAATGCCAAACAATGCAGCAGGATTGTCCGCATGAGCTTCTTTGGAACGTTTGGCCCATCGCAGCGACATTTCCATCGACTCCCGGGCCTCTTTTTCAGTAGCCGGATACGGCGTGCATTCATCGAAAATCATCACGATGTCAGAACCAAGATCCCGCTGCACCTGCATCGAAATCTCGGGAGACAGCTCCACCCGGGCACCATTGACGGGTGATTGAAAGGTCACCCCCTGCTCGGTAATTTTGCGCATTTCGCCCAGACTGAATACTTGGAAACCACCGGAATCCGTTAGAATGGGCCGCTGCCAGCCGTTAAAATCGTGAAGATCTCCATGCTCCCGTATCACTTCTGTACCGGGGCGCAGCATCAGATGGAACGTATTGCCAAGGATAATATGCGCGCCAATTTCCTCAATATCTTTGGGCAACATGCCTTTGACGGTACCGTAAGTACCCACCGGCATGAACGCGGGTGTTTCAACTTTGCCACGCGGAAAATGTAAGGTCGCCCGACGCGCCTTTCCAACCGTAGCTTTTACTTCAAACTTCATAAAACATTCGCGACTCATCAGTCTTTCTCCGCAACGGACTGGTTTCGAGTAATAAACATGGCATCACCATAACTGAAAAAACGATATTCCTGTGCAATGGCTTCGTGATACGCCTGCATCACAGCCTCCTGCCCCGCAAATGCACTGACCAGCATGATCAGCGTGGATTGAGGCAAATGAAAGTTGGTCACCATAGCGTCGACCACCTGGAACTGATAACCCGGATAAATAAAGATCGAGGTGTCACCACGACGAACCCAACCATCTTCTCCACGGGCAGCAGACTCCAGCGATCGTACCGACGTTGTTCCCACCGCAACGACCCTGCCGCCACGTTCGCGGGTCTGTTGAATCGCGGCTACGGTTTCTTCCGGAATGTCATACCATTCAGAATGCATGACATGATCCTCAACCTTATCAACCTTGACCGGCATAAACGTACCCGCCCCCACATGCAGGGTCACGAAAGCAGTCCGGACACCTTTGTCCGCAATCGCCTGCAACAATGCCTCATCAAAATGCAGCCCCGCCGTAGGAGCGGCAACAGCACCTTTTTTTTCTGCATAAATGGTCTGGTAACGACTTTTATCTGATTCGTCGTCCTCGCGTTCCATATAGGGTGGTAACGGCATGTGACCATTGCCTTCCAAGGCTTCAAACCAATGTTGTGCACCGGCAACAAGTTCCAGCTCAAACAGATTATGCTGCCGGCCCGTCACTTCCACCGCAATCCCACCATCGAAAATCAAACGCTGCCCGGCTTTTGGTGCCCGACTGGAGCGAACATGAGCCAGGCAACGGGTCTCGGTCAGCAGTCGTTCAAACAGCATTTCCACCTTGCCACCGGAACTTTTCTGGCCATAAAGCCGCGCAGGAATAACACGGGTATTGTTAAACACCAGCAGATCATCGGCATTCAGCAACGACACAATATCAGTGAAACGTCGATGAGCTAACGCGCCGGTCTCCCCTTCCAAGGTCAATAACCGGCTGGCGCTGCGCTCAGACAACGGATACCGGGCGATCAAATGGTCGGGCAAATCAAAATCAAAATCCTTAACGGACAGAGGTGAAGCACTCATGAATTTATAAATAACGATGCTAAGCAATCAAAGGGCCGCGGATTTTAGCGCAATGCAGCCTGAGTGCCCATCCGCAAATGTCAGAAACTGATCAATCGATCTTACAGAATCCGCAAAACGCACTGCCACCCACCTGTAAAACCTGAAGGTCCGGAATAAATTTACAGGAAGTCATTGACATAAAAGGATTTTTTCGTAGAATGCGCAGCCTCTGTGCCAGAGTGGCGAAATTGGTAGACGCAGTGGATTCAAAATCCACCGGTGGCGACACTGTGCCGGTTCGAGTCCGGCCTCTGGTACCATGAATTCAGAAAAACCTGCTTTAAGCAGGTTTTTTTGTATCTGTAGTTTGTATCCGGGACCGGATGTGATTAATAGTCTCTGACCGAACGCTTACCTCTGCCTGCCTTAACGACCTACTTGCTCATACCCGACAAATCTGCAACTGCACGTCATGCTCGGCCATTAACTGAGTAATGGTGGTATTGGGGGTTTTATCAGTGAAAAAGGCATTGGCCTGTGTGATCGTACCAAGCTGTACCATCGCTCGACGGCCAAACTTGGAGTGGTCTGCTGCCAACAGCACACTGCGGCTGTGATCGATGATGGCCTGGGCGACTTTCACTTCGCGATAATCGAAATCAAGCAACATGCCATCTTCGTCAATCGCACTGATGCCGATAATGCCAAAGTCCAGACGAAATTGTTTAACGAAATCCATCGTCGCCTCCCCCACGATACCACCATCTTTGGCGCGTACCTCACCTGATGTGACAATCACCCGAAAGTCCTCTTTCTGACTCATCTGACTGGCAACATGCAGGTTATTGGTCACCACCTGCAGCCCTCGATGATTCATCAGGGCTCTGGCAACTGCTTCAGTGGTGGTACCGATATTAATGAACAAGCTACTGTGGTCGGGAATATTGGCTGCAATTTCACGGGCAATCGCTTCCTTCTCTTTCAGGTTGCGAATTTGCCGGTCCTGATATGGCAGGTTAGTGGTGGAATTGGTGGAGCTGGCACCGCCGTGGAATCGCTGAATCATGCGGGCGTCTGCCAGGATATTCAAATCCCGCCGTAAGGTTTGCGGGGTCACATCAAAACTGGCTTCCAGTTCATCTATGGTGGCAGTGCCGTTTTGTTCGATCATCTGCAGAATGGCAGACTGGCGGGCATTTAATGGTTTTTCTAACATGCTGCGAGTTTCAGACCGTTGATTCATATAACCTTAATCATTATGCAGCAACACCGATAAAAGTGGCAGCCATATTACTATTTAGACTTGCCCGAGCCTCCCATAAATGATAATAATTATCATTTTCACAAAAAGAGATCGCAATGGAAAACATGACTCTGGACAAAATCAAAGTCCAACTTGGCTCGGTACAAGAAACTCTGTTAATTCCCTTGTTCGGTCGCGCCGAATCCACGCGCCAGCGCTCCGGCCTGATCAATGACCCCATTGCAGTCGCTATTGTCAATCAGCTCGATTACGATTTTAGTAAATGGAAATCGGCTTTCGGGCTGATGGGTTCAAATATCCGCACCCGGATGATGGATGAGGAGGTTGCTACCTTCTTGAGCCGTTACCCCAATGGCACCGTGATAGAAATCGGCTGTGGCCTGAATACTCGCTACGAACGTCTCGATAATGGCAGAGCCCGGTGGATCGAAATTGACCTGCCAGACAGTATGAAACTGCGTCGGCAGTTCTTTAACAATACTGCCCGTCGAACCATGTTATCCGCCAGTGTTATGGAAACCGACTGGCTGAATGCGGTTGCTACATCCCATCCGCCGTATTGTTTTATTTCCGAGGCGGCAATCATTTACCTTAATAGCCATGAGGTCCAGCAGGCCCTGGAGCAAATTGCTCAACGCTTTCCAGGAGCCTGGTTTATCACTGATACGGCGTCTTCAGAGATGGTTCTCGGCCAGGATCAACACGATATTATGAAGAATATGTCACGAGACAGCTGGTTTCGCTGGCAGTGCGATACGCCGGAGAGCCTACAGGAGTGGGGACTGAGACTGATTCAGTCTCGTCATTTCCTGCAAGCTCCAAAGCAAGTCATAAACGCCCTGCCCTGGCCACACCGTTGGATATTCAAATACCTGCCATGGTTAGTCAGACATCGGATTGAAGGTTATAAAATCAATCGCTTTGTATTCCGATGATCATAATCAATCCTTCTTCAGCTGTTTCAGCAAGGCTGCCGGCAGCGAATTGATGATCAATCGTTCGTTGTCGGGATCAAACTCCACCTGAGAGCCAAGACTTTCATTACTGAAACTGATGGAGACTTCTTTGCTTTTGCCGGTATAACGCATGAAACGCTTCAGGCTTTTGCGATCCGGGATAAATTCCTTCTTGGCCTCCGGCTCGGCCTGTTCGATATACCGAATAAGACTCTCTGCTTCGGTATTACCTACTTCTTCATCAATGACTTCGGATAACTCCTGGCACACAACGGTTTCGCCTTGCTTATCCTGTTCTGCACAATATTGAACGGCCTTGCTGCGATAGCTGGCGCCTTTTTCTGGCGGCAATTGTTCGGTATAGGCCTTGACGATGGCCATAAAGCGTTCGGTATCAGCCGTGGTATCAACGGTATCGGTAAAGTCGGTAAATTCCAGCACGGTACTCTGGAGCGAACGATCACCAAAACCGAAACTGACAGTGAAGAAGTCTGTTTCCTGGTTTTCAAAAGCCGGAATATTAATGCAGGCGCCAAACCCGAGTTTGGTGAAATCCAGCAACATTCCCTGTGCCAGTTCAATATCATGAGTCAGATACATGCCATCTTTGTGCTTCAGATGAAATAGCCAGAAAAGACGTTCCTGCTGCAGTTCTTCTACTGCAAACAACCAGTGTCCGTCACTCTCCTGCTGCGTCTCCTGCAACTTTAACTGCAGCTGTTGCATAACCCGGCTGCTGTAGGCGGTGAAATCAAGGCTCCCCTGCAACCATTCCTGCGTCAGCGCTTTGAAATGTCCGCTCTCCTCATGAAAACGGCCATATTGTTTACTGGCGCGGTTATAGAACGAACTCTTTACCTCATTCACCAGATGTTTAAGAGATTCATCAAGATTCATTTCAGTATCACGCAAGTGCAGCTTCTCAGCGTGAGGAGTTTGAGTCAGATGATGAACAATGGCATTGGTTAAAGGCATAGAGAGATCCAGAATGGCAAAACGGGCGCGGATTATAAAAAACAGCTGCCCCTTGTGACCAGCACTTTGACAATCCTGAAAAACTGAAAAAGCACAGACCCGCTAAACATTGGGTTTCAGTGCAGTTTCTGGCGCTTTAAACGGATATCACAAACAAAACAAGCAAATTCAACAACAATCATTATAATCCTGCAATCGTTTTCAAACCTTACTGGCCCAACTACCTTGCTGTACAAACTCCTGCAACAGCGAAATCTGCTGTTACTGACTACCGCCCTTTCCGGACTCACATTTTCATTCATGATGCCATTGATGAGCCTGTTTCTGGTCGATGAACTGAAAGCCGAACCTTTTGTTATTGGCGTATACATGATTGCGATGACGGCTTCCGGTTTAATCATCAGTCAATGGCTAGGCAATCTGGCTGACCGCGGTTTCAGCACCAAAACATTGTTCCTGCTGGCCATGGCGGCAATCGCCCTGGCGGCAATCATTTATGCCAACACCCACTCTTTCTGGGTAGTACTGGTCACAGGTACTTTACTGGTTGGCCTGGGCAATTCATCTTCGCCGCAGATCCTGACTCTGAGCCGACAATATATTGAACAAACCGGTCAGGATGTCACCCGCTTCAATACCCTGGTCAGAGCATCATTTTCGCTGGCGTGGATTGCCGGTCCGCCGTTTTCATTTTCACTGGTGGCATCACTGGGGTTTGCGGCCGCATTTTATGCCGCTGCACTGGTTGCAGTGATCAACATAATCATCGGCTACAAGGTATTGCCGGATTACCGGAAGCCAAAAGCAGCACAGGTAAAACAGACTCATCCACCACTGTCGCTCACATTCTGGTTGCTTGGACTGGTGATGGGCCTGGGCAGCATTTCCAACAGCATGTACATCTCTGCCATGCCATTGCACGTACTCAATGAACTGGCATTGCCTGAATACTTGCCTGGCGTATTAATGGGCATGGCAGCCGGGCTGGAAATCCCGTTTATGCTGTATTCCGCACGACTGACCGCCTATATCAACAAAAATCATCTGTTGGTGATTTCGTTTATGGCAGCGCTGCTGTTTTATGGCGGAATATATCTGGCCACTGAAAGCTGGCAACTGATCAGCCTGCAGGTTTTGAATGGTCTCTATTTCGGTGTGTTTGCCGGACTGGGATTAACCATGGTTCAGGAACTAATGCCCGAGCGTATTGGCTTTGCGTCGGCTTTTTATACCAACTGTCTCAGAGTCGGCAGTATGACAGGCCACGCCTCAACAGGCCTGATTGCTCAATTCATGGATTTTAAAAGCACGGCCTTATTTGCATTCTCTGCCATACTGGTGGCTATTGTTGCACTTATCGGGTTTATGATCATACAACGCAGCCACCGGGATACGTCTGCCACAAGCTGACTTATTGACTCGCTGCCTGCAGGTATTGCGGGGTTGGCATAACCGCAATCTTTTGCTGTACAGTCATCAGCTCTGCCCAGTTCCAGTTAAAGTGTGCGATGAGTGTTTCAGCGCTGACAAATGGACGATCTGCGGTGGTGTGGGCGTCATCCGGCACAATGACATCATACCCCCGGGCAATTGCCCCTTTGATGGTACAGTCGACACAAAAATCAGTTGCACATCCGGTCACAACCACCCGATCAATACGATGTTGCTGCAACAGATCTGCCAAACGGGTGTGAATAAATGCATCGTTATAAGCTTTTGCCACCACCTCATCGTGCTGCTGATAGTCCATTGCTTTATTGATCTGCCATCCTGACGAGCCGCGACAAAATTCATGGGAATCGTCTTCATGCTGGATAAATACAATCAGCTGGTCACGGCTGCGAAAATGTCCGATCAATGAATTGATCCGCGCAATCACCTGCTCAATCTGGAAACGTTCGACTTCTTCGATGCAGGCATTCTGCATATCCACGACTAACAGTGCATCCACAAATATTTCCCCTTCTCTAAAACGCTAATCCGAGATGTATGATTGTGTTTGTCGAAAACCCGACAATTGTCAACATTCCACAATGATCTGCAATTGCCTGTGCCCGGAAAATCCGCTCATCAAGGAGTTGGTGTATTGCTTGCAGCAAACAGATATCCCGACGATCCGCAAATACGATCATGAAACCATTGTCCGATATCAATCAGGTTCTCCACTACCATGAACAGAGTAAACACCACACTCAACAATACGCACCTGGGCCTGGATTTTTAGATTGGGACAGCCAGCCGGATCCATTTCGCACCTGGCACGGCAGTTCCCGAATCGCTCTGCCACTGATATATGAGTCAGAGTCTCCGGATTACCATGGGATTTACCAACAGCCACCACAGCTCACCCCCTGGAACCTGGGTCATCTCAGCCAGTTTTTGGAACTGGCCATGGGCCTCAGTGCCTGGAAAGTTCATGGACCAGAACGCTGGGCCTTGCGCAACAACCCCTCCAGCGGAAACCTGCACCCTACCGAGTTATACATTTTGCTGTGGCGACCAATCAGTCCGAATCTACCTGCCGGATTATTTCACTACCACCCTTACCATCACGCCCTGGAACAACGGGCAGAGTTATCGCCGGCATCACTGGCCACACTGAATGAACTGTATCCAGACGCTCACGCGGCCCTGGGTTTTTCGAGCATTATCTGGCGGGAGGAATGGAAGTACGGGTCGCGTGCATACCGATACTGCCAACTGGACATTGGACACGCCTTGGGCAGCTGCCGTTACGCGGCGGCCAATTTTGGCTGGCCTTTACAACTGATACCAACACCCAGTGATCAGGACCTGGCGGCTCTGCTGGGGCTGGACAGGGATCAGGATTTCATCGACAGCGAACCGGAACTACCAGAATGCCTTGCCTTGCTGGGTCACCATGAACAAACCTGTTTTGACTGGTCCACGATTACTTATTGCCACTGGCAGGGACAGGCCAGCAAGATCAGCCAGGAACGCATCCACTGGCCGCAAATTAAACAACTGCTACCGGCTATTCAAAAACCCAGGCAATTGGAACATATTGATTATCTGCCACCTGCGCAAATAGAAGGCTCATCCTCTGCCAGTACATATCCTCTGGCACAGCTGATCCGACATCGACGCAGTGCCCAGCGCATGGATCCGGACTCGGAAATTCCCCTCGAGGATTTCTGCAGATTGTTGAGCCACTCCCAGCCCTCCCGTCAGTCCCCCCCGTTTGACGCCTTCACCTTTGAACCGGCTATTGACCTGTTGCTGTTCGTACATGCGGTGACAGGCCTTGCTCCTGGCATGTATGTATTTCCACGCCAGGAACCATCAGCAACTACGTTACTGGACGTATTACGAAACACCGATATTACCGTTGAACCGGTCGCTGGTATCGATCTGCCGCTGTTCCAGATCGGCCCAAGCCGAAATGTTCGCAAAGATATCGGTCGCCTATGTTGCCATCAGGGCATTGCAGTCCATGGGGCGTTTGCAGTTTCCATGCTCGCCAACATCCAAACCGTGCTTACCCATAACGGCGCATGGAGCTGGCGTCGACTGATGTGGGAAGCAGGGCTGATAGGCCAGTTACTGTATCTTGAAGCAGAAGCCAGTCAATTGAGCGGCACCGGTATCGGCTGCTTCCTGGACGATGAAGTATTACAAACGATCGGACTGACCTCCCAACAGAACCATGGCTATCAGCCGCTCTATCATTTCACCGCTGGCAAGGCCAAAATCGATACCAGAATTATCAGCGAACCTGCGTATGCTCATCTTCCAACCACCCCATCCAGTACAGGGGGACCACAGCGATGATTCAGTCAAAACCCGATGTCACCGATTATGTCGCCCTGTTTCAACGCTATGGTAAAGACCTTGGATCGCTTTATCGGGAACCCGATGATGATCGTTACGCACTACTGTTTGAACAAGTGATCCGCCTGCTGACCAGACCCTCACATTTCAATCTATCGTTGCCGGCCCCGTTCCGCACCACTGCACATCGTTATCGGGACGGTCACCAACCCACGCTTGAACACTTTAAAGACCCGGCCAACCGGCATTTTATGCTCTGCGACCTGCATGACATTATCATGCTCAAAGGTGGTCTGGCGGCAAAACGCAAGGAACCCTCATGAAGCCTGATACCGTTTATCAACTACTGCTCGACCACGTTGATCAGGATTTGCTGATCGATCACTGCATCCTCGGCCTGACCTGGACCGTCTGCCACACTCAGAAGAGTATCGGCTTTGCCCAAAGCCCTGGATTAGCCAGTCGGACGCTTGAATTTCCAGGCACTGTCGCCGGGTCGAAAGCACGGGATATTGCCGCATGGATACGCAGCTGGAACCCACACCAGGCAACCATAGGACTGGCAGCGATCAACGCCACCATCAACACTGCCAATAACTGGCTGATACAGGAAGCCACCCGGTTAACAGATCAGGCCATCGGCAACCTGGCGGTATTCGACTACCTCCGGCCACGTTTGCTGCATCAGAAAATTGTCATTATCGGTCGCTATCCAGGATTGGAATCACTGCTGGAGGGGCTTGATGTCACTGTGCTGGAACGCCAGCCAGGCCAGAACGACCTCCCCGATCCTGCAGCAGAATATCTGCTGCCAGAAGCGGACTGGGTATTTATCACCGCCACTTCGCTCATCAACAAAACGTTCCCTCGACTGGCCAGACTGTCACGTCACGCGGTGACCGTACTTATAGGGCCATCCACGCCCTGGCTGGCGGAACTCGCCCGCTTCGACATCGACTTTCTCGCCGGTGTCATTCCTGTGGACGCCCGCCGGGCCACCCAAATAGCCGCAGAAGGAGGCGGCACCCGACTGTTTGGAGAAGGCGTTTGCTACGGCCTGATCGATATTGGTCAAGACAGCCTTACGCAACTGAAACAAAAAATCGCTGATTGCGCGCAGCAACGACAACAATTGCAACTGAAGATGGAAAACTGGTACGCCGCCGGTTATTCCCAACGCTTCCCTGAGCACCACAAACTCGAAACCCTGACCAACAAACTCTCACAACTGGACACCCACTTTAAACGGCAGTGGGATGCCAGGAACTAACGGCTTACTGGTATGGGTGTCTTCGTCTACAGTTTGACCGACTAATTCGAGGGACACCCACTTCAAATCACACCTGTTAGCCTCCGGGGACA
Source organism: Gynuella sp. (assembly GCF_050297175.1). NCBI lineage: Bacteria > Pseudomonadati > Pseudomonadota > Gammaproteobacteria > Oceanospirillales > Saccharospirillaceae > Gynuella > Gynuella sp. The sequence goes on from NZ_JBNKSF010000029.1 coordinate 34,266, forward strand.
CCCACTTTAAACGCACTCTAAACGGCAGTGCGATGCCATTGGCTGAACTTAACATAGAGTTGCGAAGTGAATTCGGCGGCCCATTTAAATATGCGTTTTATTTGAGACACTACACTAGACTCCAGGGATACCTACAATCAAAGTCACAATCATGTAACGTTACCTGATCGTAACCGTTCAAAAATCTCTGGTGATCCGAACCCACCTGTTTTTCCTCAGCTTTTTCCTCAGCCACCATCAGCCCCGTGTGGAAATGGCGGTTGATACCTGCCATGATGCGCCACGGCCTGTGCAGTCTTCTCTCAGGCACCTGAAACATATCCATCTTTTTTCTGAGACTCTTTATCTATCACCTGTTCGGTGTAGTTTTTTTAGGATTATTTATGAACCACTCTATTGACCCAATGGCCCGACCGCCCGCGTGGATAATTTGGATGCTGGCAACGGCCGTTGGTCTGATTGTAGCCAATCTCTATTACGCCCAGCCCTTAGTAGGGCCCATCAGCAAGCAATTGCATATGAGCTCAGAAAGCGCCGGTATGATTGTCACATTGACTCAAATTGGTTATGGCATTGGGTTACTGTTTATCGTGCCACTGGCTGATCTGATGGAGAATCGCACGCTGGTGATCCGGGTGCTGATCATTGCATTGCTGGCATTGTTGGTGTGTACCTTTACCCAGACTCAGGCATGGTTTCTGAGTGCCGCCTGGATGATCGGCCTCGGCTCGGTCGCCGTACAGATTCTGGTGCCCTACGCAGCTCACCTGGCACCGCCGCATATGCGCGGTCAAGTGGTTGGTAATGTCATGAGCGGTTTGATGATCGGTATCATGTTTGCCCGGCCAGTGGCGAGCTTTATCACCAGTATCAGTACCTGGCGCTGGACATTCGGTATTTCAGCGATGGTCATGGTGGCAGTCATGCTGTTATTACGCAAAACCATGCCAATACGACAACCGGAAACCAGGATCAGCTATGCTAAGTTGATCAGTTCTTTGCCGGGTCTTGTCCTTCAATACCCGATACTCAGACGCAGAGCTCTCTATCAGGCATGCCTGTTTGGGTCTTTCAGTCTGTTCTGGACCGTTTCACCTTTGTTACTGGCAAGCCCATTATTTGGATTAAGTCAGATGGGTATCGCCCTGTTTGCCCTGGCAGGCGTCGCTGGAGCCATTGCAGCACCGGTTTCCGGACGTGTGGCTGACCGTGGACTCGGAAAACCGTTTTCGTATGTGGCCATGATCATTGCCATTTGTTCGTACCTGATTACCTGGCTCGATCAGAGCGGTTCCTGGCTTTCACTGGCCGCTATGGTGACGGCCGCCATCATGCTGGATTTCAGTGTGACTCTGAATCTGGTGATCGGTCAACGCGCTATTTATGGTCTCAGTGACGAGTTTCGCAGCCGACTGAATGGCATTTATATGGCCACTTTTTTCACCGGTGGTGCCATCGGTTCTGCAGTTGGGGTCTGGGCATATGCTCATGGCGGGTGGCAAACGGCATCATGGATCGGCCTGGGAATGCCAGCATTGGCACTGTTGCTTTTGTTCAGTGATCGAACCGAGACCTGAAGCCTCAGTCCAGCTCCCGGTATTTTCGAATCCCCAGTACGGTGTAATAAATAATGGCCCCGGCGGCTCCGCTGTATAGACAGACTTCATGCAATGCGGAAACGGAGATGATATGCAATAGGCCGTTGTCTGTACTCAATGGAAAAAACGGCACGACATCTTCATGCATGATGCTATCCAGCAACACATGACTGATTGTTCCGATTGCGGCAGACAAAAATGCTACTCTCCAGGATATACGGATATTCCGTTCGGGATCCATGCCCAGTAAGAACAGCCCCAGTTCAGACAGATATTTTCCACTCAGTGCCGAAAATACAGCCAATAACGTCGCACCAATATAAGTATGGGAAAAACCATGCAGGTGTCCTGAACCAGTCAGTAAAACCAGCAGCGGCTGAATGTCCATGACCACTTGTGACCATCCAAACACCATCAGGCTGAATGCGCCATGCAGTAATGACTTGATAAACAGACCAGGACCCATGTGAAAGGGAGTAAACGGCATGATGAACTCCGATATTGTAATAAAAGACGCGGAGCGCCACCTTTCTATCGACCAATGAAACGCCTGACATGAACCAGACCGGCAAGTTTCAGGACTGGCTTGGCCAATAACTGTGCACTGCCGACAATAAACAGCCAGGTGCCGCTTTCCACCAGAGAATCATTTAGAAAGAAAAAACTACCAATCAAAAACCAGACTGCAATCAACAGGTCATTCAAAGCCCCCAGGGCTTCATAACGGTGTTGAATAATCAGGTGTTCATTACCAATCTGCAAATCCAGTTTCCGGGCATTCTGGTCAGTCACAATGTCACTCCTTACAGGTTATCGTGATATCGGTTCATAACAAACCGAGTCATGATTTAACCGTAATCCCCTTAAGAGACAAAGCCCTCTTTTCAAAAATTTCTCTCTGACGTTTCCATATTTCCCGGTTTCAACCTCCGAAATGCCTGACCTTCGGCATTAAACACATGAAATGCCTCTTTCATCGTGGAAACTGTCATTTCGGTACCAATATGAATGGCCCGATTACCATCCCCCCTGAGAGTCAACTCTTTGCCATCGGCCAACGTCAGATAAATAAAGTTAGCCTCCCCCAGGTGCTCGACAATCGTAACTTTGCCATATAACTGCTGATCTAAAGAGCTGTTTTCTGCAATATGTTCTGAGCGAATACCCACTTCGACCATATCTCCAACCTTGGCATCGCGAGCATCGACACAGACTTCCACGACGCTGCCACAATCTAATTTCACGTGACAGCCATGCTCACTGATTGCAACAATTTCTCCGTTTAAGAGATTCATGGTTGGCGAACCAATGAACGTGGCCACGAAGCGATTCGCTGGCTGCTGATAGAGCTCCAAAGGGCTGCCGGCCTGCTGAATACACCCATCACTGAGCACGACAATTTTATTTCCCAGCGTCATTGCTTCCACTTGATCATGGGTCACATACACCATGGTCGCACTCAGCTGGTGATGCAGTCTGGCAATCTCCAGGCGAGTTTGTACCCGCAAGGCAGCATCCAGATTGGAAAGCGGTTCATCGAACAGAAATAACCTTGGCTGACGAACAATGGCCCGGCCAATTGCCACCCTTTGACGCTGTCCACCAGACAACTCCCTGGGTAACCGTTGCAATAAATGATCGATCTTTAGAATTGCGGCCGCTTTACGAATACGATGATCAATTTCTGCCTTCCCCTGTTTGGCCACTTTCAGACCAAAAGCCATATTTCGATATACGGTCATATGGGGATATAACGCATAAGATTGAAATACCATGGCGATTCCACGTTCGGAGGGTGTCCAGTCATTCACCTGCTTACCGGACATTAACAGCTCACCACGGGTAATTTTCTCCAACCCGGCCAGCATTCTCAACAGAGTGGATTTACCACATCCGGAAGGGCCAACCAACACCACAAAATCTCCATCATTGATTTCGATATTGATGTTTTCGAGTACCGCTGTTTTGCCATAATTTTTGGCTATGTTTATCAGTTCTACCGCTGCCATATTTGTTTTATCTGCTGAGATTGACATGAGTGTTACTTCACCGCACCGGATGTAATGCCGCGGATGAGTTGTTTGGAAAATATCAGGTATAGCCCCACAACCGGCAGAACTGCCAGACTGAGCGAAGAGAGCACCGCATTCCAATTGGTGGTGTACTGACCGATAAACTGCTGTACGCCAAGAGTAATGGTCTGTGTGCTTTCACCAGGCGACAAAATCAGTGGGAACCAAAGGTCATTCCAGATCGGAATCATCGAAAAAACAGCGACGGTGGCGATAGCCGGTCGAATAAGTGGCAAAACAATCTGAAAGAAAATCTTAAATTCACTGACAGAATCGCAACGGGCCGCCTCTTTTAAATCCTTTGGAATCTGATTCATAAATTCCGCCAGTATAAATACCGCCAAAGGCAGCCCCTGAGCCACATAGACCAGCACCAGCGCGGTTAAGGTATTAGTCAGATCCAGCGCCACCATGGTATTAAGTATGCTGACCGTTCCCAACCTGATTGGCACCATAATGCCGAAACCCATAAAGAAATACAGCAGCCTGACACCTCTGAAGCGATATTCAGACAAAGCCCATGCCGCCATGGCTCCAAACAGCAGAATCAAAGCCAGCGCACAAAGCGTTACGATCAGACTGTTACCAAAAAATGTCATAACCGCCGATTCGTCCATAACCTTTTGATAACCCACCAATGAAAAGGTTTTGGCATTGGGAAGCGCCAATGGATCTTTAAAAATCCCCCGCTTGGATTTAAAGGAATTCATGATCACGAGTAATACCGGAAATAGCGCAATCAGTGTGTAGGAAAGCAAAATGATGTGTACCATCAACGGTTGCAGAGTCTGTTGCATCTTTTTCATGATGATTTCTCAATACTGAAAACGCAGCAACCTGCGTTGGATGAAAAAGAAATATGCGGCCACTCCAGTCAGAATAATCACGAACATCAACGACGCCACAGTGGCACCCATCGTGGTACTGCCAATCTGACTGGCAAATCCAAAGAACGTGCGATAGAACAATGTGCCCAGTAAATCTACCGACTTTTCCGGTCCACCGCCGGCCCCACTGTACACGGTGTACATAAGGTCGAAAGCGTTAAAGTTACCCACGAACGTTAAGATAGTGACCAACCCCAGAGTCGGATAAATTAATGGCAGTTGTATCTGGAAAAACGTCCGTAAAGGCCGGGAGCCATCAACATAAGCAGCATCCAGCAGTTCATCGGGAACGCCAATTAAAGCGGCATAAATCAATATCATGGGTAAACCGATATACTGCCAGACAGAAATCAATGATACGGTAAGCAAAGCCGTCTCCTGTTGACCGAGCCACGGGCCAAACCATGCTTCCAGTCCAACCCAGGACATCATCGTTTCACCTACACCCCATACAGGGCTGAGGATTAGTTTCCAGATAAAACCGACAATCACTACCGACAACAGCGTAGGCAGAAAAATAGCCGTTCGGTAAATAACCACGCCTTTAATTCTGGCGGTGGCCATCAATGCCGCCAATATCAGGGCAACTGGATTTTGTACCAGCATATTAATGATGAAGAACCGACAGTTAACCCACAGTGCGTTCCAGAACTCCTGTGCCAGGATTGGATCCTGAAACAAAAAACCGTAGTTCTGCAAACCACTGAAACTTTGAACTCCGTGAGTATCCTCAATAAAAAAACTGAGCCGCAAAGTATCGATCAAGGGAAAGGCACTAAACAAACCATAAATACAGAATGCCGGTGCCAGAAACACTGGGATATGCCAGGGAACACGCTTCAGAATCATAGTCACTAAGGGCACGTATGTGCCCTTCCACAGTTTGATTTATTGAGAGTCCAGCACGGCCTGCACATCTGCTGCTGCCTGTTCTGGTGTTCGGGTAGCATTCAATACACCGGCGGAAGCATCGTACAATGCACCCAGAATGCCATCTGCTTTTATCTGTGAATGCAGACGAACCGTTGACTGACAGCTGTCCCGCCAGGATTTGATTTCAGCGGCAACCGGATCTTTGACTGTGATATCGTGGTTGGATAAAGAAAAGAATCCACTGACTTTGTTCGTGTATAAATCTGCAAATTCTGCTGACCCCACCCACTCTAAAAACACTGTCGCATCCGCTGGGTTATTAGCATGTTTATTGATACCCATACCAATATCCACATGATCAGTGATATAACACTGGTCGCCTGCTTTCGGCACCGGGGGATAAAAGGCACTGTATTCAAACTCACCTTCTATTGCTTTATTAAAACCTGAGATTTCCCAGGAACCACCGGGATAAATCGCTGCCCGCCCCAGAGTAAACAAGGTTTGAGAATCGGAGTACGTCTGGGCTTGATAGCCTTTGCCAAGGTAAGGGCGCCATTTGGCCATATATTTCCAGGCATCCACAAATGGCTGATCGGTAAACTTCTGCTGTCCGTTAATGATGTCCTGACGACCGGTTTCACCATGCCAATAATTTGGCCCCACACCAGCGTATGCCACTTCATAGTCTTCCCATTTGTCATTGCTACCTAGTGCCATTGGTAAATAGGAACCCTCTTTTTTAATAGCCTCCAGTACTGCAAAAAACTCGGCTTCGGTTTTCGGAACCGTCAGTGAGAGTTCTGAGAATATCTCCTTGTTGTAGAAAAACCCGTGCAGCACAGATGCAATGGGCATACAGTAAGGCACTCCCTGATCACTCCAGGCGGCTTTGGCAAATACGGGAAAATTATCAAGTCCAGGCTGATCCTGAAGAGATTTCAGATTGCCTTTGTGATACCAGCTCAGAGACACTTCAAACGGGCGACAGGCGATCAGATCTCCGGCAGTTCCACCTTTAAACCTGGAATCCATGGTAGCGTTGTAGTCCGGTGGGTTTGTCGGTCGAAAGGTGACTTTGATATCCGGATGATGCTTGTTGAACGCTGGTATGATGACATCCTCCCATAAGTCCTTATCATCGGTTCTCCAGCTGTCGATAAGAATTTCACCGGCACTCACCTGCATTGCCATGGAAGCCACCATGGACAACAATGCGGCCCGGGCGCAGTTTTGGGTTAGCAGTTTCATGTTACCTCCAACGTATCTACCAGATTGATCCAGGAAGCTCCCGGGCAGTACTTCATCAGTCAAAAAATACTGCCATTTCTCAGAAGCCTCTCCACATGTCCACCACCATATGCCGACCACGACAAAACACCAAATTCCCTCAGAAAAGGCAATTAGCAAGGTAGAAACCGCATAACCAAGCGGCTGGCAGAGAGTTAACCTGGAATGTGAGGACCCGGGAAAGTAAAGAAGTCTTTTTTTTCAGATCAGGCTGCAAGGTTTTGTTACGTTTTATTGGCCTTCCTTGCATTTATCACATGACGTAACGTCGCAAAAAGAGGTTCAATTTCACGATAATTGATCTTATTTTTAAATTCCGGTTTATTCCGTCCATTAACTGTAAGTAGATATGACATCAATCAGAACAGGAATAACTGTCATTACCCTGAGCGTTTACCTTGTCGCGGTGCATATTCATGCGGGGAAGTTTGAAGTACTGCACTGGTGGACCTCGGCCGGCGAAACGCGGGCGCTGGATTTTATTCATGCTCAGTTGTCACAGCAAGGTATCGACTGGCAGAACCTACCCGTCACTGGCGGCGCAGGTGAAGGCGCAATGGCGGTACTAAAAACCAGGGTACTGGCGGGTAAATCACCGGCGGCAGCACAGCTGATCGGCCCTGATGTTCAGGACTGGGCCACACTGGGTTTTCTGACAACTCTTGATGAGATTGCCTTACAACAGCACTGGTCAGCAATTCTCCATCCAACCGTCGATACTTTGATTCAACATCAGGGGCACTATGTCGCAGTACCATTTGGTATTCACCGTATCAATTGGCTATGGATCAATCGGACAAAACTGAAACAGACGGGGCGGAGCGCTCCTCAAAACTGGGATGATTTCTTCAGTCTTGCAGACGAGTTTCGACAGCAAGGCATCATTCCGTTAGCCCATGGTAATGAGCCCTGGCAAAATGCCACATTGTTTGAAACCCTGGTACTGAGCCTGGGTGGTCCCCGGTTTTATCGCTCGGTGTTTGTGGAACTGGATGAGCAGGCGATTCTGTCGGATACTTTCGCCGATGCGTTACGCCTGTTTGCCCGGATGCGAAGCCTTATGGATGATGACATTAACGGCCGTTCCTGGCATCAATCGACGGCCCTGGTCACAGATGGTAAAGCAGGTATGCAAATCATGGGGGATTGGGTCAAAGGCGAGCTGTCTGCCTGGGGCAAGGAAGACAAGCTGATTTGCACGGCAGTTCCAGATACCCGAAACTTTCACCTTTACAGTATTGATACCATGGTACTGTTTCAACAGCCTCAGCCGGACAAAGATCAACAGTTATTTGCGGCCACCATGACCGCCATGAATACCCAACTGGGCTATAGCTTGCGCAAAGGCGCGGTTCCGGTACGAAATGACATTGATGTCACCTTGTTGGATCCCTGTGCCAAAGACTCCTATCTGCGTTTTATGGAGAACGAAATGCATCAGACACTGGCGCCCAGCCTGGCCCACTCAATGGCTTTGAACGCTGAACGTGAAGACATTTTTATTCAGAAGATTCATCGGTTTTTCCAACAGCCGGACACTCCCGTCGAACAGGTTCAGGCAGAAATAGTTCGCAATCTCAAACCATTGAAACAATAACTAAATGGAGCCATCCATAATGGTCAAAAAAATTTTTGTGGTGGATGATGATGATAAGATCAGAGCGCTGTTGCAGGCGTATCTGGAAAAAAATAATTTTCAGGTGGCTAGCGCAGCGGATGGTGAATCGTTTCTGGCACAGTTCAATCGCATCGGCAGCGAAATATCACTCATCATTCTGGATATCATGCTGCCTGGTATGGATGGTTTTTCAGTTTGTCGCAAAATTCGTAATATTTCCGACGTCCCCATTATCATGCTAACGGCCAGTGCGGAGGAAACCGACCTGGTAGTCAGTCTGGAGTTGGGGGCGGATGACTATATTGCCAAACCTTTTTCACCCAGAACACTATTGGCCAGAATCAAAGCTGTACAGCGCCGCTTTGACAGTCATGGACAATCTCCCAGACGTTATCGTTATTATCGTTTCAAGCAATTCACAGTAGACCGCATTGAACGTTTGATCACCACAGATCAAGGTGAATATATCAGTCTGAGTGGAGGAGATTTTCAATTACTGCAATTATTTCTGGAGAATCCTGGAAAAATACTCAGTCGTGATGAAATTTCCGAACAGACCCGGGGTCGTGAAAGTCAGCCACTGGAACGTTACCTGGATGTACAAATCAGCCGCTTGCGACAACGTCTCCAGGATGACGGCAAAAGTCCACAACTCATAAAGACGGTACGAGGATCCGGCTATATTCTGGCAACAGATGTAGCAACAGCTGATCAGCCCGATGAACTCAGAGTACCGCAGGAATGACCGTCGACCAGGCATCGAAAATGACGAACGGCCGAAAATACTGGAGTCGTTTACGGCCGGATTCAGTATTCAACCGCATTGCCTGGGCGTTGGTTGCCGGTATCGTACTAGTGCAGGTAATTGGTAATTCCATATGGGTTGATCAAATTCGCCAGGAGGTTGTGAAAGACACTGAGGAAAATACCCGGAATCTAGCCGATGCACTGAGTACGACGTTGCGATATATCAGCAAAATGCCAGCAAACTACCGCGCAATTATGTTGGAACAGCTCCGGGAAGCCGGAGGCTCCCGTTTTTACATCGCTCAAAACACTCAACAGATCGAGATCCAGTCGTTGCCGGATTCCATACTCAGTGATCTGGTTATAACACTCATCAAAAAACGCCTGAATCAGGAGTGGGCGCCACAAAACAGCAAAGTAATATTGGCTTCTCCAACAGACCTCAAGGTAAAACCGAATAGTTATCTACTTGACCTGCCCGCTTACATCGTCAGCCAGCATATTATTCTGTCTCCCAAACCAGCACCGTTATTAGTGGTGCAAATTGAAGTGCAACACGGAGTGTGGATATATATGGCTGCGTTGATGCCTGACCCGTTTTTCCTGGATAAGTACCAGCCGTTGACTACGGATCATATCTTTCTGCAGATGCTAACCGTGATTACTATTTTGATACTGTTGTTTTTCGTGGTTCGTTGGATCACCCACCCCATGCAACGATTGTCCATTGCGGCCGAAAAATTTGGTCGCGGGGAGCCTCACTCTCCGATCGATACCGCAGGAACCCTTGAGTACACACGCACCGCCCATGCCTTTAATGAAATGGAACAACGCATACAACGTTATATGGAAGACCGGGAACGATTATTCATTTCCATTTCCCATGACTTACGCACCCCAATCACCCGACTGAGACTACGGACAGGCATGCTGGATGATGAACAATTGGCCGAGGAATTTGATGAAGACCTGGAAGAACTGGAACTGATGGTCAACGGCGCACTGCAGACTGTGCGCGACACCAATATCCATGAAAATCATCGCGATGTAGATATTAATAAGCTGCTGTCACGACTGATAGAACCGTTGCAAAAATCCGGCCGCGACATCCATTTCCAGCCACAATCTATTCCCCCGGTTACAGCCAGGCCGCTAGCCCTTAAAAGAGCATTGACCAATCTCCTCGATAATGCGCTGCACTATGGTGACAAGGTGGAAATCGCGACCCGAGTCGATCCTGGTGAGTTAACCATCGAAATCCGGGATCATGGACCGGGCATAAAAGGCAATACGGACCACTTGTTCCAGCCCTATACTCGCCTGCCCCATGGTCAGAGCAAAAACCAACAAGGACTCGGACTGGGTCTCAATATTGCCCAACAACTGATTCACAGTCACGGTGGGGAATTAAGTTTGCGTAATCACCCTCAAGGGGGATTGCTGGTGGAGATCCGATTACCGATTCAATAAACAACCAGACTATCATGACCAAAATTCATATCCGGTCATGATAATCCACCGGTTCACGTTGACAAAACTAAAATTCCGTTACAACAGTGACCCCCGGAACCGTTGAACGATCCAGTGTCATCAGCACATCAATGGACTGCTCCAGACTGATGGTTCGACCCAGAAGTTTTTGTGGTAACAACTTACCTGATTGCAGCATCTCCATCATGGCACCATAGCGATACGCCTGCATACCATGGCTGCCGATCAATTCAAGTTCATCAGCGATGACCTTACCCATTGGAATGGCAGGATAAGCCTGATCCCCTAACATCAACCCAACCTGAATATGTTTACCGCGCTTGCGTAGATTCAAAATGGAATTGATGCAGGTCTGTTGATGTCCGACTGCATCCAGCGACACATGAACCCCACCTTTCGTCATGTCTTTAATAGCCTCGGCTACATTTGAAACCTGGGTAGAGTTAATAGCGGCGACAGCACCAAGGGTACGCGCCATTTCGAGCCGACTTTCTACCACATCAATAGCAATAACATTGGCACCAGCCGCTGCCGCGATCATGATCGCTGAAAGACCAACTCCGCCGCAGCCATGTACAGCAACCCATTGACCAGCCGATACACGTCCTTGATCAACAATGGCCCGAAAAGAGGTGGCAAACCGACACCCCAAACTGGCAGCGGTAACAAAGTCCAATTCCTCGGGCAACCGAACCAGATTGACATCAGAGTGATGAACAGCGACATACTCTGCGAATGATCCCCAGTGGGTAAACCCTGGCTGTGTTTGTTGATGACAGACCTGATGATTACCCGATTGGCATTCAGAACAGAACCCACAGGCATTTATAAACGGAACGGTTACTCTGTCGCCTACTTTAAAGCACTTTACAAGATTGCCCACCGCCTGAACGACACCCGCAAATTCATGACCGGGAACATGAGGTAACCGTATATCCGGATCGTGCCCCATCCAACCATGCCAGTCGCTTCGACAGACACCGGTTGCTTTTACTTTTACCACAACACCATGTGGTGGCGGTACTGGATCAGGTACGGACATTAGCCTTGGGGGTTTGGAAAAACTCTCATAAACGACTGCTTTCATGGTTATATAACCTCACGTTTGTCAAAGTCTGTTCACAGACTAACCATATCATCCAGAAAAATAGTGTTACGTTATTTGTTATTAATCCTGCCATCAAACAGATCACCTTGATCTCTTTGATTGTCACTCCGAAACGTTTTGACAGTATTATGATTTTCCGGACTTCGCATTAGCTTTAGCCGGTGGTGTGATCCGCCACTTTGGTGCATCACACAATCAACCCGGCATAAATGCTCACCAGTTAAATCGTATCAAAGCATACAGGATGCGGGACATTTTGTTCTCTGCTAATTGTCAGGTATCGCCTGAATAAAACAATATCCAGAATAACCAACTGAACCGTTCGACATGTTCTATAAAAACTCCGAAAGCTTACTGCACTATTGTTCAATCATTCATATGATTTCAGAAAACTATAGAGAACAATGAGCATTCTCGTTTCGAAATAGTATCCACCAGTTCTTATATGGCAAAATGCTTTATATCGACCAGAATTTCAATAGCCAAAAAAGAAATTATCGAAAATCACAACGTTCACTTTGACGTCTACAGGCATAACAATTAAAAAGCGATAAAACACATCCACAATGAACATCATGGTACTAATGAAGAATAATGCATTGAGAGCGCACGTAGAACAACCATCTTAAAGGACTATGGCACCTTGCCAAATCGGTGCTCTAACTGGTTGCAAACATCGAATAAAGACAAACGACAGGCATAGCAATAGATATCGATTCGCCGCTAAAACGACTACGCCTCTCTGTTTCACTTATCGACGACATCCTGTTTATTCATACAATTTTTTTGAACAGAAGATTCTTGAGCGCATGGTCGATGGGGTCTATCTGAAGGTACTTTTAGCAGGACTATTTGAACCAACTCAAGAGGCATGAAAATGCCATATTTTTCAATTAGCCTGTTTACCACTCGTGAAGCATTAAGTTTTACCCCATCACTCAAAAAATCGCCGCTGATAAGCAATACAATGACTATCAACCCTTACACAACATTATGAATCGTGATATTTGAGATAGATGCCATAAATAGCAGCAACCACCAGTGCCCTTTTTAGTAAAAGCAGTCAGTATTTTTTAAATTGAGCGTTGGGTGCTTGATTTGAGAAGTGTCTTGCAGGGGGTTCTGATATGCAGCCTGTCGAGCAGCGGCTACTGCTTCATGTTGTTGTCTGAATAAAGTATCGTCAGCATGGTTAAAATAACGGATCCTGAGGTCGTTAAAATAATCAAGCCCTTTTTCCAAAAAACAGAGATTTGTATTCGTCCATTCCGGATAATTGCGCTGCAAATACTACGACTGTTCTAAGGTTAGTAATAGAAAACCATGAGTATCATTCTCAAGAGATTCTGTATGTTGCCATACTTCGTAACTGAGCTTCAGAATCTCTGCCAACGAACTGATCGATGCGAAAACATATGACCCATATACCTACCTTCCCTACTGCTATTAACGCAACCATCAAACAGACCATCCTTATCTCTTGGATGGTTGCTTCGAGAAACCTGACAATATTGTATGAATATTCATCACTATTCACACGACCTATTGCCATTCATAAGGTTACCGAAAGTCCAAAGCACAAGTGGATACGACTCCCCTTGACCCATGAAGATTTGTTTCAGACAAGGGCGAAAGTATGATCACTGCTCATTGCACTTTCACATTCAAAGCACGCTTACATCAATGACATAAAATGATCAGGTACAAATGTATCGTCTTTGTCATTCGTCAGAAAAAGCCGATTCCATAAGTCGAAGTTGTCGGCGATTACAATCTATCTGACACTCAATGCCCAGCGGCATCACCAATTGTGGATCGGTATGACCAAAATCCAGACGACTGACGACCGGCAGGTTTGACTGACCAAATTCACGACTGATGACCGTCGTCAATGTTTCTTCCAGGGCAGCCTTTTCAGCTTCACTATAACCGCTTGGGCGACCAACCAAAACACCGCTTATCCGCTCGAAAACCCCAAGCATACCGTAATTTCGCAGCCAGTATCGTACCTGTCCCACGGCCGGCTTATCTTCAGAAGTTTCCAGAAACAGGACTTTATCATTCCAAAAATCTGCATTAGGCCAGAATCGGGTACCTTTCATCATTTCCAGCACTTCAACACAACCACCGAACAACTGTCCGCTGCAGACGCCACTACCCTGAATAAAACGAGGGCCATGATTGATTTCGGGTTCTTTGACCCTGCCGGTATTGGTTACATCTGACCAGCTGGGATATCCCGTATGATATTCACCAAATACAGGCATCTCATACGCCTCAGGTGCATCAAACAGAAACCCTGTCAGATAGTTTCGATAAGATTCAGAAAAAGCATTCAGCTGCGAAAAACCAGCCATTACTGCTGGCCCGTTAAATGAGACTAACCCCAACTGGTTGAAATAAGTGGTCAGGGTAGTGGCATCGGAATACCCCATGAAAAATTTTGGATTGTTCCGCACAAGCTCTGTATCGATATAGGGCAAAATACGAACAGAATCTTCACCACCGATGGTAGTAATGATGCCGTCGATAGATGCATCAGCGAATGCATCATTGATGTCTTTGGCACGCAACTTTGGATCATGGTACAGCGCTGTCGCATCAGCCGTTGCTGTTGGAAATTCGACAACGTTAAATCCCAGCGCACGGAGATTACTAACACCTTGCTGATAAATATGTGGAAACAGTGAAGGACCTCCCCAAGAAGGGGATAACACTGCGAGGGTATCGCCTTTATACAGCTTCTTTGGTTTCAGCATTCTTATCTCCCGATATTGGTTACCGGAAAACTTATATACGACTCCTTAAGCCATTACAAACCAGTTGACCATTTGTGGACAAAAGAATAACCATCCGAAAACGCCAATGGATACGCTGACAACCGGACATAAATGAAAACGAGCAGAAAGATCTGCCCGTCGCGATGGTGAATCAGAATGGTATAGTCAGAAGCAGTTTTGATATAAACCGGAGCCTAAACGGTCTATTCGTCATTCTCCAATACCAGAATACCGGCGCCCGTATTGGAAACAGGTGCATGGTAATGCTTGTGTATCAGCTTGACGTTATCTGTCAATGCACCACGCATGACCAGCCACATGATCACCTCAATACCTTCGGTACCGGCATGTTCCATAATTTCAGCGTTGGAAAAACGGGTAAGCCACTCGGGATCATTCACAATTTTATCCATGGTTTCGATATCGAAATCAGGATTGATAATACCGGCCCGCTCCCCTTGTAATTGGTGAGATAAACCACCGGTACCAATGAGAACCACTTTGGCATCTTCGGGGTAAGACTCTATCGCTGTTTTCAAAGCTTTCCCAAGTTTGAAGCAGCGCAAAGCGCTGGGTAGCGGATGCTGCACTGTGTTTACCGCCAGAGGAATCCCCTTAACCGGCCAGGTCTCCTTGTCTCCCCACATAAGGTTCATCGGCACCATGAAACCATGATCAACTTTCATTTCCTGACATATGGTCATATCGAATTCGCTTTCGATCAGTTTTTGTACCACATGCCAGGAAAATTCTTCATCTCCCTGTACCGGTGCCAGTGTTGGAATCCCCCAACCCTCATCATCATTGTAATATTCTCTGGCACAGCCCATGGCAAAGGTCGGAACGGTATCGAGAAAGAAGTTCAGGCCGTGATCGTTATAGACGATGATCGCAATATCTGGTTTAACTTCTTCCAGCCACTCTTTGACCGGGCCATAACCATCAAACAGCGGTTTCCAGTAGTCATCCTGTTGTAAATGATTGGCCATGGCATTGCCGATGGAAGGAATGTGGGATGTGGTTATACCACCAACGATCTTAGCCATAAAAACCTCCGGCTTTGTTCTTTTTCTCTGCAATACCAGCGGAATTGTCGAGCAATTTTTGTTTAAACTGGTCCGTGGTCATGTTCTGCATGATGGCACAGGCATCCTGGACACTCTGACCATGAAATATGGCCACTTTGGCAAGATAATAAATATTGCCTCCCAACCGCAGCAGTTGCAGCCAATCGCCCGCCAGTACTGCTTTGGTGGTTTCTTCTGACAGTTCATATTTACGGCAATATGCCTCCATATCATTGGCAAATTGCTCGCGATTTTCTTTGTGATTGAATGACATACACATTTTGTTCAGACGATAGCCCATTGAGGACTTACGGCCGTCAAAAACGTAGGTGCCAGGAATATGATCGTATTCTTGTTTGTTCCACACCATGATCATGACCTCGTAATGGTTTCAGCGAAATTCTTCGGTATCAATTTCGGCCTGAGTTGCATCGTTATAACGGGGACCGGAAACAGCTTCGTACCGGAAGGTATCACTCAACCGTTGCAATTCATCACTGCTGAGAACCAGCTGACTGGCAGCCAGATTATCGAGCATGTGTTGTCGGTTGGTGGTACCCGGAATCACAACTATATTTTCGGATTGTTGCAGTACCCAGGCCAGAGCCACCTGAGCCATCGTCGCATCATGATGAGTGGCAATTTCCCTGACGGGCTCCAATAACTCAAGATTACGTTGGTAGTGTTCAGGCAAAAACCTTGGCATGGCCCGACGAATATCTTTGCTATCCAAAGTGCTGACATCCGTTAAAATGCCGCCGAGAAATCCTCGCGCCACCGGACTGAACGCTACAAATGTCACACCCAATTGCTCACAGGTATTCAAGACACTGATTTCAGGATTCCGCGTCCACAAGGAATATTCAGTCTGCAATGCGGTAATAGGATGAACAGCATGGGCTTTTGTGAGAGTAGCTGACGAAACTTCAGACAAACCAATCGCTTTGATTTTGCCTTCTTTAACCAAGTCTGCGAGAGCACCAACACTCTCTTCAATGGGAACAGTTTTGTCCCAGCGGTGAAGGTAATAAAGGTCAATCACATCCGTCTGTAAACGCTGAAGAGCATCCTCACAGGTCTTTTTCAACACTGCTGGCCGTCCGTCTATTTTGCGTTTACCGGATTCGTCTTTAAACATTCCACATTTGCTGGCCAGAAAATACTCGTGACGCCGGTGGGCGATTGCATTACCTAATAGAGTTTCGTTATTACCAAAACCATATAATGCAGCGGTATCCAGATGGGTATATCCGGCATCCAGCGCTGCATTCAAGAGCTGTACGGCCGCTGTTTCATCCACAGGTGCACCGTAAGCATGGGACAGGTTCATGCACCCCAGGCCAACCGAAGAAACACTGGCATTACCAAGCATACGTTTTTTCATCACTTTAACTTTCCCGTGTCTTACAGCAGTTGTTCGAGCTGATCGAGGGTTTCCATGGCCGGCAGACATTGAGCGACACTGGAATTAGGTTCCCTGCCCTCCTGAATAGCGGCAAAGAATTCACGGTCCTGTAATTCGATACCGTTGTTAGAGACGGCTACACCGCTAAGGTCCACCGGTTTCTCGTAGCCATCCACCAAATCATCATAACGGGCAATGTAAGTACCATTGTCACAGATATAACGGAAAAATGTCCCCAATGGACCATTATTATTGAACGACAATGACAACGTACATAATGCACCTGACGGCACTTTCATACCGATACTCATATCCATCGCGATGCCGAGATCCGGGTGCATCGGTCCCTGTAAAGCCTGAACCTGAGTGGCTTGTTCACCAGTCTGGTACTGAAATAAATCCACGGTGTGACAGGCATGATGCCACAACAGATGATCGGTCCAGGAGCGTGGCTGTCCTTTAGCATTGGTATTGGTACGACGAAAGAAATAAGTCTGAACGTCCATTTGCTGTACTTTTAGTTCACCAGCAACAATCTTGTTGTGAATCCACTGATGGCTTGGGTTAAAACGGCGGGTGTGTCCGGCCATGGCAACCAGACCGGTTTTTTGCTGAGTCTCAACCAGTTTTCGGGCATCAGCAATATTGTCCGCCATGGGAATTTCCACCATGACGTGCTTACCGGCTTCGAGACATTGGATCGCCTGACTTGCGTGCATCTGAGTCGGGGTGCATAACAACACTGCATCCACATCACTGATGGCCAGTGACTCTTCCAGATTATCTGTCGAGTGCGCAATGCCCTGCTCTTTAGCAAATGCGGCCATTTTTGCCGCATCACTGCCAACCACAGAAACCACTTCCACGCCATCGATCTGGCGACAGGCATCCAGGTGTTTCATTCCAAAAGCGCCCGCTGCTCCCGCAATACATACTTTCATTCGTCGCTCTCCTTTATCTTTAATTGAATAACTTTGCCAGAATCAGATCAGCCATTTTACGATAATCAGTTTCAGTATTTTGCAGTCGCAATTGACCAATCTTCTGTTGTAACTTTGCCGTATTCGCCGACATGGATTCATTAAAGCCCAGCTCTGATAAAAACAACTCCACTTCCTGCATTTCTGCCGCGCGGCGAATACCATGCAACGTCATACGCTCCAGGTTATAAGCGGCTTTGTTTTTCCAGTCGAATCCGGGATAAGACAGATCCAGAGATTCCAGCACCGGCTCATCTACACCTGCCAGCCGACCTGCCAAAACACACTCAGCCGTTAACGCCTCCATCCCTTTAACCATGATACTGCGGATCATTTTTATGGAAGATGATGCACCAATATCCCCTGCCACCACTTTGGGGTTTAATGCCAACGCAGTGAGAATGTCTGCACCTTCCTCAGCATGAGGACCACTGAGCAACATTGGCGTTTTATTGCGCAGCGGATAAACCGGAGCCATGACAGCTACGTCCACATAGCAGGCATCCTGCTCAGCAATCATTCCAGCCGACTTTTTCTTGGTATTCGGTGAGCAGGAATTACAGTCAAAGAAAAACGCCCCAGGCCGAAGATATGACACAGCACTTCTGGCAGCAGCCTGCGCCTGATCGGCAGTGACAACTGAAATGACCCAGTCGGCATCCGTCAACGCTTCTTCCAACGACCGGCATGACTGTATCCCGTATTCTTGAAAGTCCTGTTGTTTGCTAGTTCGTGTTTGTTCATCATCACTGATGGACTTGATATCGAAACCGGACATGCTTGCCAGTTCCGCAATATTCATACTCCTGGAGAATGCACCAGCAGCCTCGCCTACCCCCAGGAATACCAGTTTTTTTCCCGTTAATAGTGACATTGTTTATTCCTGCCAGTACAAACGCATAGGATTGTTAACTAACAACGCCTGTTGCAAGGCTTCGGTTGTGGCAATTCTGGGAATGAAGTTAACCAGCATACCATCGTCCGGCATATGAGAAGTCATGTTCGGGTGCGGCCAGTCAGTTCCCCACAAAACCCGATCAGGAAATGTCTCAACCAGTCGTTTTGAAAAAGGCACTACGTCATCGTAACCATTCGGACCACTAAGGCTTAAACGTTCAGGGCAACTGACCTTGCTCCAGATCTGTTCGTTGTCGGCCATAAAATTCACAAAACTCTGAAACTGCGGATGATCTACTCCAAGGGCAATATCCGGCCGCCCCATATGATCGACCACGATGGTAGTCCCCAACTCCAGCAAAAATGGTTTTAAATCTTCAAAATCAGGCGCTTCAAAGTACACAACAATATGCCACCCCAAAGGTTTGATCTTCTCAGCAATGTTGAAGAAGACTTCTCTAGGGGTGTTATCCACCAGGCGTTTTACAAAATTGAAACGAACCCCTCTGACACCAGCATCGTGCATGATCTGTAATTCTTCGGTACTGATGTCTGCACCAACAGATGCCACTCCACGGGCTTTACCGTTGGAGGCATTTAATGCATCCACCAACGCATCATTATTTTTACCATGGCAGGTGGCCTGAACGATCACATTGCGTTCAAAGCCCAGAAAATCCCGCAATGCAAACAGCTGATGTTTGGAAGCGTCGCACGGGGTATATTTACGCTCCGGTGCGAAGGGAAATTCTGCTGCTGGACCAAATACATGACAATGTGCATCCACCGCGCCAGCAGGAACCTTGAATTCCGGTTGGCTGGGGTTAGCATGAAACGGCAAATAATCTGAGCTCATAATCGTGACCTTAACATTAAATAAAGACCGTACCGTCAAACAATTTTCGGGCAGTGGAAACAACTGCCGCACTGGCAACGTCACCGGATTCGTCGAGTTTTAACAAAATGGCGTTATGACCAATGGGATGTTCAACCCGTAATGATTTTTCCTGACCACCCGGCATGTTTGCCAGTGGTTCTGCAACGGAGCCGGGAATGGCGCAGGCTGTTGCCACAGACACGGCCCCCAGTACGCCAATAGAAGCATGGCAGCGATGAGGTATAAAGGTTCTTGTCGAGATGGTTCCTCCTGCCTTGGCAGGGCTGACCAGGGTCATCTTGGGAACGCTTTTTTCGGCGACATCACCTAAGTTCATTTTCGGACCGATTTGCAGACGGATGCTTTCCAGTTTTGCTTTCAGCGTGTCATTACCATCCAGTTCCTGACGACTTTCCTGGCCCGAAATCCCTAAATCTTCTGCTCGAAGAATCACCACCGGCATACCATTGTCGATACAGGTAATTTCGACACCATCAACGACATCCTTCACATTGCCAGTCGGCAATAATGCACCACAGGTTGAACCGGCAGTGTCCTTAAATTCAATGGCAATTGGACTCGCCGAACCGGGCACACCGTCAAGATGGGTATCCCCGTGATATATCACCCGGCCGTTATCCGTCTTGATAGTTTGCACAGCAATTTGACTGGTATTTTCCATGAATACGGTGACTCTGGTTTCACCAGGCTGTGTAAACACCAATCCCCGCTCAATGGCGAATGCCCCAACCCCGGCCAGAATGTTTCCACAGTTTTGTGCGTCGGCCACAATGGCCTGATCCACAAATACCTGGAGAAAGAGATAGTCGACATCCACGCCATCTCGCTGGGATTTTTTCACCACTGCAACTTTAGAAGTCAGCGGATCGGCTCCCCCCATACCATCGATCTGCCTGGAATCAGGCGATCCCATGACACGAAGTAGAAACTGGTCTCTGGCTGCGGTATCAGTCGGTAGATCATCGGCCAGAAAATAGCCGCCCTTCGAAGTGCCTCCCCGCATCCACATGCATTGTGCTGAATCAGACATATTTAAGCCCTTTTTCTTTCAGCCGTTCACGCATCTTGTAAATATCCAAACCAAGTTCTCCCGCTGCAAGGCGCTTGCGTTTCTCCTCCTCCAGTGCCACCCGTGCACGGGATTTTTCCAGCACTTCGGCAGCTTCCTCACGACGGACAACACAGACGCCATCATCATCAGCCACAATAATATCACCCGGGTTGATCAGCTCACCGGCACACACAACCGGAATGTTGACCGATCCTAACGTCTCTTTGACAGTCCCCTGGGCAAACACCGCTTTGGACCAGACCGGAAATTTCATGGCCGTTAAGTCGCGAATATCCCGCACACCAGCATCAATGATCAGACCAACACCACCACGCGCCTGCATGGAGGTCGCCAACAGGTCACCAAAATATCCGGCATTGGACGGCGATGTTGGCGCCAGAACCAGTATGTCGCCCTGCTTCACCTGTTCGATGGCAACGTGCACCATCCAGTTATCACACGGTGGCGCAGATATGGTCACCGCCGACGCAGCTACACTGGCTCCCGTATAAATCGGGCGCATGTAAGATGCCAGCAGTCCCTTACGACCCTGGGCCTCGTGCACGGTTGCAACACCGCACTCCGCGAGCCCATCAACTACCGACTGCTCTGCCCTTTCAATATTTTGTACGACAACAGCCATAAACCATTACTCCTTCTCGCTTGAATGGATTACCTGACAGTATTCGCCCGGAACGCCATCATGACTATTTAGATTTGCTTTTCTGGGTATTAATTTTTGTTATTACCCAATCAAATTTTCAAGCAAATCCGGGCTACGTTTTATGTTTCTCTAAGCTGCCGACTGAACTAATAAAGAGCTCTGACAAGCACCAGACTGACAGCAGGAAACAGCACCAGCAGCAATACCCGAACCAAATCTGCGGTGATAAAAGGCAATATCCCAATATAAGTTTGTCGAATAGGTGTCCCGCTGGACATGGCATTGATGATAAATAGATTGAGACCCACCGGGGGCGTAATCAGACCGATTTCGGCCACCATCAGCACCAAAATGCCAAACCATAGCGCAAACTCCTCATACTGCAGGCCAAAATCCATAGCACTGACGATCGGGAAAAAAATCGGCACCGTCAGCAGAATCATCGACATGGAATCCATAAAACAACCAAAGATCACATACAGGATGAGAATGATGGATAACACCGTCCAGGGTGAAAAACCCTGTTCCACCACCCACGACGCGCTGTTCTGTGGCAATTGCGAAAACGCCAGAAACGAGTTGTAGATTCCAGCTCCAAGAATGATGAAGAAAATCATCGCGCTGGATATAGCCGTCTTCTTCAGACAATCCTGCAACGCCGGCCAGTCCAGCCCACCACGCAACCAGGCAACCAACCCGGTTCCGGCAGCGCCAATCGCAGCTGCTTCTGTCGGGGTAAACCAGCCTAAATAGATACCCCCTACCACCAAAAAGAAAATCAATGAAACCGGCCAGACATCTGCCACAATTTTAAGCCGTTGATGCCATGGAGTTCGTTCTTTAACCCCGGCAGAACCGGGCACAACACGGGCATATACGGCGATCACAATCATATAAAACAATGCAGCCATTAATCCCGGAAGAAACGCTGCCACAAACAGTTTTGCAATGTTCTGTTCTGCCAGAATCGCGTAGATAACCAAAACCACAGACGGCGGAATCAGAATGCCCAACGTACCACCGGCCGCCAATGTGGCTGTCGCGAGACCAGGGGAATAACCGTAACGGCGTAACTCCGGCAAGGCCACCTGCGCCATCGTGCCGGCAGTTGCCAGAGATGATCCACAAATAGCCCCAAAGCCCGCACAAGCACCTACAGCGGCCATTGCCACACCGCCCTTTCGATGACCCAAAAAGGCTTCTGCAGCTTTAAACAAAGCAGTCGACATTCCGCCTCGGGAAGCAAACTGCCCCATCAATAAAAACAGCGGAATAATTGAAAATGAATAGTTGGAAAAATCGGTCCAACTAACTGTTTTCATTTGCGATAGAACCGGAGACCAGCGACCCGTAACCAGATAAGTACCGACGATTCCCACCAATAACATGGCCGCACCAATGGGAATACGAATAAACACCAATAACATCAAGATAGGAAAAGACCAGAGTCCGATCTCAATACTGCTCATGAATAATCCTCTTCTTCAGTATCCGCTTGATCACCTCGGATAATGTCGACAATGTCCCGCCACAACGTAAACAGTCCTGTCACCACAATCGGACAAAAAAGAACCATTGCTCCAGCGAACGCCCACCAGACCGGAATCTGTAAAATAAAGGTTGTTTCCTGATAATCAAACTTATCAACCGTTCCATCAAAATGACGCCAGGCCAACAGACAAAACAACCCGGTTACCACCATGTCACCCAAGAGCTGAGTCCAGACTTTGGCTTTGGCACCAAAAGGTGAAATAAACAAATCCACGCTGACATGGCCACGTCTCAACTGACAGTAAGGCATAAACGAAAAAACAGCCAAGCCGCAGAAAATCTGTACCAGTTCATAATCTCCGGGTATCGCAGACAGGCCCAATGACGTCATCAGTCGTCCGACGATACTGACAGTGGTTAACAGGATTGCGATAATCAATAGAATGCCGCTGAGAATGGCCAGCATACCGGCCATACCTTCAACCAAACGCTGAGCTCGCAAAAACAAGGGGTGATATACAGCCGTAGTCATATGTGACCTACAAAAATTTAGTGTGAAAGTGAGTAAACGATTTAATCTGACAGGACATAATCATCACCATGATTATGTCCTGAGGATACATTACTGGGAGTCGTATTTTTCAATCAGCGCTTTGGCAGCCTGATACAGTTTGGTTCCGTCCATCTTACGTTTGTCCATTTCTTTAACCCAGTCCTCGGTCACTGTTTTGCTGACCTTTTTCCACCGTGCAGTTTCAGCGTCATCGAGTTTAACAATGGTGTTATTCGCTTTCACAGCGATGTCATAACCACGTTTGTCTCCCGCGTCCATCGCCTGACCAAACTTTTGAGCCAATGCCATACCGGAATTGTTATCGATTACTTTTTTCAGATCGGCTGGTAAGTTGTCATAGGTGTCCTGATTCATGGCGAAGAGGAATGTAGCAGTGTATAACCCATTCCGGCCGGAGAACTCAGTGTGATAAGGTGCCAGTTCAGCAATTTTAACCGATGGAGTCACCTCCCAGGGCACTACTGTTCCGTCGATAACTCCTTTGGACAATGCTTCCGGAACTGCCGGAACCGGCATGCCCAATGGGCTGGCACCGAGAGAACTCAGCATGGCATTAATCACTCTGGAAGTACCGCGCAGCTTCAGACCTTTGAGGTCCTCAAGTTTTTCGATTGCAGAATCACGGGTGTGCAGCAAGCCGGGTCCATGGGTATGCACGGCTAGAACTTTCAGTCCACGAAAACCCTTATCACCCGTCATATAGGTATCATAATATTCCTGAAAAGCCATGGACGTGGCTTCTGCAGTAGTCCCGATAAAGGGCAGTTCAAATACTTCTGTTTTTGGATAACGACCTGGGGTGTAGCCAAACAATGTCCAAATCACATCCACGACCCCATCCCGGGCCTGATCGATCAGATCACTTGGCTTACCACCCAGTTGCATGGACGGATATAGTTGAACCGAAATTCTGCCCCCGGATTCTGATTCGACTTTTTTTGCCCATGGTTCAAGAACCTTGGCTGGAATAGTAGCCTGTGGTGGCAACATCTGGTGCAGACGTAAGACCACATCAGCTGCAAACACTGACGTTGCAAATCCCATTGTAACGATTCCAACGCTCATTATTTTAATGGCCTTGCGAAGCATATTTTGACCTCCAGTTTTATTTTTATTTTTTGCCCGCTTTCGCACTATTGCACCACACTCAAAGGTCATTCGACAATGACTGCCTACCTGTAGCATGGTTACATCCCGTCTGCCGCCAACTGGTGTAAAATGCCAGCTTCATACCGGTTGCGAATAACTCAGATGAGTATCAAGCCGGTGCATTTGATAAGCCACTTAGTTTTTCTTTTTTTTATATTAATTTTTGCTATAGTCCGTTCCAAAAGAATTTATAAAGGCTACTACGGATGCATAAAAACGTCCCAAACCTCAGACACTTACGCGCGTTTCGTGAAGTCGCCATCAATAAAAATATAAGTTTGAGTGCTGAAAAAATCTTTATTTCGCAATCTGCGATCACCCAGGCAATCAATAAACTGGAACAACACTTTGGGACAGCTCTGTTTAACCGCAGTCCTAGTGGAATGTTTTTAACAGAACGTGGCGAGATTTTGTTTCGTAGAGTTGATCGTTGTTTAAATTTATTACAGCAAGGTCTCAAAGAAGCTATTCGCAGCGGCAATGGAAAAGCAGGCACAAATCCACTCAATATAATATCTACTTCACAGTTGCGGGCATTAATCGCGCTGGAAGGTACCCACAGTTTTTCCATGGCAGCGCGTTCAATCAGCATCTCTCAGCCTTCATTGCATCGTTCAGCGAGAGAACTTGAAGATCATTTATCGATTATTCTGTTTGAAAAAACCAATATCGGTATATCGCTAACCAAAGCCGCACTTATTCTGTCCCGCAGTGCCAAGCTTGCCTTCAGCGAATTGCGTCAGGGTTTTGAGGAAGTCAACGAATCACTGGGTATAGAATCCAGCTATATCGCCATTGGATCCATGCCGCTGGCCAGAACCTATATTTTACCCATGGCTCTGAATCAGTTGACCGTCAGCCGTCCACAAATGTCTATCAATGTTATCGACGGGCCTTATGAAGATTTGCTACAGCACCTGCGCCAGGGAGATATTGATTTTCTGATCGGGGCATTACGCGGAAATTTTCCCTCCAAAGAAATTATCGAAGAAACCTTATTCGAAACTTCTCTGTCCATCGTTGCCAGAGCAAGTCATCCGTTGGCTGGTGAGTCGGAACTTAGTCTCGAACAGCTGGCGCAATACCCCTGGGTAGTACCACGCAAAGGAACCCCTGCCAGAAGCCGTTTTGAGGCTATGTTTGAACAGGGTGGCATGCATATTCCCAAGGGGTTGATTGAGTGCAGTTCCCAGATTCTGATTCGTCAGCTGTTACAAGCCAGCGACCGGCTCACGTTTCTGTCCAAACATCAGATCACTTTGGAAGAAAAACAAGGCATCCTGACTACTCTCGCCTATAAGCCTGATCACTCTTCCCGCCCTATCGGCCTGACTTACAGAACAGACTGGCATCCAACCACCGCTCAAAAAGAGCTGATGAATTATTTGCGGGATCTGAGCCGTGATATCGAAGAATAAATGTTGATGTTCGGAGTGTAATCGCCAGATCTTCGTTACTCCGGCTGCTCTTTTCAGGACATCATTGATTTGCAGGATACAGACAAAATGAAAATCACCAAAAACGAACTACCGGAACAGGCGTACTCAAAACAATATGCTGACAACGGGGCTTTTACCGATTGTTATCATGTCGACATAGCACGCAGCATATCGTTAACAGACTACCTTCAGGCATTTTACACAACTGCGATTTTCAAAATAGAGAGAACCATTTTATCGACTTTGACCGGCCAGAGAGCAGATGACCGGTCAGCCGCTCAACTGGCAAGCGGGCAAACCGACCGGTTTTCAATCTGGCGCGTTGAGCAACGAGCAGAGAATCAGATTTTGTTGTGCGACATGACTCAGAGTACACGGTCGTGGCTAATGGTGACACCTGCAGACACCAACTCCAGGGTTTTGACAAGGCTATACTTTGGTTCTGTCGTGATGCCGTCCAAACGATCCGACAATGGCCAATCATCATTCGGCCCATTGTTTCACACGCTGAGCGGTTTTCATCGCCTCTATAGCCGCGCACTGCTGGCATCCGCTGCCAAAAAACTGTTAAAACAGAACCTGTAATAAAAATAATTTTTTCTGACTTTTAAAACAGCCGGTGACTACGATACTGAACCCCGGCGCTGTACGATTAACCCGATAACTATTACCTCCGGGCTAATCGAACATCATCACATTCAGATCACATTCCGGTCGGAATCAGTTTTTTAATCGTGCCATCGTCATTGTAGTAGATTCGATCAATACATATGGATCGACGATAGTCACCTCCGGTAGGCAATCCACCATTGTGATAGGACATATAATGAGCTCCTTTGAATTCAAATATGGAATGGTGCACGGTACCAACACCACTGGGAATCGCAGATGAGTCAAGTATTTGCCCTTTGTATTCCCATGGTCCTCTGGGAGTGCGACTCATGGCATAAGCTGTACTCTCGGGAAATCCTTTCGAAAAGCTCAAATAATACCAATCGTCATGTTTGTGCAAGTAAGCGGCCTCTTCAAAATCCGGTAGATTACTAACCACATTAATTTTGACATTGGAGGTATTGCGATTAATCATTTTTCCGGAAGTATCCAGAGAATAAGACTCCCCTTTCAAATGGATCATGTCCTGCTCGAGCTCCACCCAATACAATGAGTTATTGCCCCAGTACATGTAGGCTCGACCGTCATCATCCACAAACACGGTTGGGTCAAGATTGCGCCAGCCATGATCGGCGGTTTGTCCGGTAGCCTGGTACCACAACCCTGCAGTATCCGCCAGCAGAATCATAGGCATTCCACGCGGATCTGTGTAGGGACCTTCCGGCCTGTCGGAAACACCGACACCAATGGTAATTCCCCAACCGCTCGGATCACCATTGATGGGTACATAGATATAGAATTTATCGTTCCCCTGGGCATCTTTTCGATGCACAGTCTGCATCGCATTAGCATCACCAGCCCTGTCATTTCCTCTGGCCCATGCCCAATCGCTATAACGCGCCACCGCGCCTTTATTCTCCCAATGGATCATGTCGGTCGTTTCCCATAGCCGGTAATCAAACATCCGATACCCCGAAACCCCCTGGGCCTGTTCATCATGGGTCGTAAAAAGATAAAGCTTGTCGTTCCACTCGAAACCGGCTCCGTCAGCGGTAAAAATATAGTTACCAGGACCATTAACCGGATCCGCAGCATCATAACGAATCAGCGGGTTGGGAAAGGATGTAGGCGCTTCCACCTCTGGGTCTGGTGGGTCCATAGTGCTGTTGTAAGGACCAATATAAATCCAATCGAGATCAAAGTAGTCAGCCCCTGTCGCTGTTACACGGATTTTTTGAACCCCAGGAGTCAAATGAACGGTGCCAGCCGACCAGACCTTAAACTGCCCCCAGGCACCCACCACAGGTACGGTGAAAGAATCTATTAACGTCTGACCACATTGAGTAATAGAGAGTGTACGCCCGGCATTAACGCTTCCGGAACGGATCGTAATATCATAGTCACCTTCGGTTTCAACATTAATGGTGTATTCCACCCACTCACCGGAGGTTATCCAGCCTAACCCATAACCGGTATCCACCCCTTTAATATCTACATCGGTGTTGGTTCTGTAGCTACCACCTTCATTGCCAGCGCTGGAGTCGTAATACCCCGCCGGGTCAAAATTCTCAGCTTCGACCATATCAGGCACGACCACCACATAATGGTTATATGCATGATCACTGTCACTGGGACAGGTATGACCAGCGACCTGCGCGCTCGGAGATTTGTCCGAAGATGACTCAGAGGACAAGGATGATCCTGAAGAAATATATGAATCAGGAGCATATGACAAACCTGAAACACCGGAACTATGACCATCCTCATTACAGGCAGTCACACTGAGAGCAACTGAAACAAACAACAGATGCATGATTTTTCTTTTAAATACAATACTTAATACACTACCCGTCAAAGAGAATTTCATAGCAATGTGCTCCTGCTACGCGGTTGGCAAACAACACTTTGGATACTACTCACACGTTTGATTATCATCACAATGACATGAGGATACGTTGGCTCAATTCACATCGATGACACAAATCCACCGTCATATAAAAAACAGAAAAGACTGGATGGCAACGGACCCGGCCAGTCACGCCAGCGTGAGCCAAAGGCATTTTCATGGCTGGACAACATAGAATTAACCGTCCTTCAATGAATTAACTGAACTGAATAGTTGTTTACGCTGTTCAAACTGTCATCAACGAATTCAATTCAAGACTGAAATTCCTGTTTACCCCAATTTTTTATACTTATTCACCAGGGCAATGCGCTTAGCCAAATTAAGGAACCTCTGAAAAAGGTCGATAACGCGACCTCTGTTCCATATACAGACATTGATGATAGTACTTCAGTCCACTGCCACCGCTATAGGGATTTAGTATGAAGGCTATTCATAGCAGACATCCTTTTCACTGAAAAATCAGGGAAAATTGATAGCACCGAGACACCAAATACCCTGTACATGGAATGGTCTCTATCATTTTTCGAATTAACTGACATCGGCCGTATTTATCATTCATGAGTCCGCAATAGCCGGATCAGCAGGTCGCCCGGAGAATGACTCTCAGTAAGCCAACTCAAGCTTGCAAGATATGTTAGTGGAGGGCTCCATCTTTGGAACCGATGATAAGAAGATAAATGAACTATTGGATTATCACGTCAAATTGCCTGAAAAGAATAGAATCGTAATCCTCAACCTCAATACAGATACGGACCAGCGTTCTTATGCAAATGGTTTTACACAGCTGAGTGATTCGCTGGTTGAATCCCTGATTACCAGACTTGGAGCGTCAAGCTGAGTCTATGATGCCTCATTCCTACCAGCCATGCTGGTTTATTACTGGCATACAGAAATTCCTGCCAGTCCTATCAAAAATATAGATTCATTGATCCCAATGAGCGCAAATCATACTGTTCGGTTGAGGCCGTGTTACTGGATATTCGTTCGGGGATCATTGTGAAATCTGTCATCAACACAGAAGACTTCATGTCCCCAAAAGCCACCAGCGATACTAAGGAACCTCTGAAAAATGGCCTATTTTCGCGCAGGACGTTGTCAGCCCCATCTCACATCCTCATTTACGCCCATAAATTGCGGTGTTGCGAGTGGTGCTTCCTCGCCTGCATCAAAACTATTCCTATTTTTCAGAGGTCCCTAATTTTTATGAAGCAATCAAAAAATCTGAGTTAGGAGTTATTGCAAAGCTCTGGACAATATTGCGACCGAAATCGTGGTATTTTTAAACAACGTACCAACCATCAAACAAGCATAAATTCTCGATACCACCTGAGTAAGATGTTAACTACTCGGTGTATGGAATATTAACTGCTTATTTCCGGCGTGTGGAACTGTCTGCGCCAGTCAGTTCACTGCCTTCTAACACGACGAATGGTGGAGCGTTTTTAGTGGCTCTACGTGTAGGTGTTGGAATGGTTACTCTGATGATTACCATGCACTTAGCATGGCTCGCAGCAGATATATCTTTTGTCATGCAGGAAGAATGAAAGGAAGAACGGCTTAAGGGCTTTGAAGTAAGAAATGAATGGTCGGTGTGAGAGGATTTGAACCTCCGACCCCTTCCTCCCGAAGGAAGTGCGCTACCAGGCTGCGCTACACACCGGACAGCGGGCAATTCTATTCAGAATTCAGTCAGAGTCAATGGGCTAGATCAACAGACTCTCCTGCTTGCTCTGTTCATAAGGAAGATACTGCTGAGTAGCAGACAGTTTGACCGACAGCGACAAAAACGAAACCAACCATCGCCACTTCCCGGCGAATAAGAAATCGGCATCGTTCCTGCCATCACTATGGTTCTGAAGCTCCCGCTGACTGTAAATGGAAGTCTTTTGGAGGAACCCCAACCTTTTTCTTAAAAAAACGGCTGAAGTACGCTGGATCCCGATAACCCAGTACCTCTGCCACCTGAGACACGTTTAACCGGGTGTATACCAACAAACGTCTGGCCTCCAGAACAACACGCTGATGAATAACATTTAGCGCTGCCGTTCCAGCCACCTGATGACATATGACGTTCAAGTGTTCAGGCGATACACCTAAT
This sequence comes from Gynuella sp., assembly GCF_050297175.1. Taxonomy (NCBI): domain Bacteria; kingdom Pseudomonadati; phylum Pseudomonadota; class Gammaproteobacteria; order Oceanospirillales; family Saccharospirillaceae; genus Gynuella; species Gynuella sp. The sequence continues at coordinate 64,961 of NZ_JBNKSF010000029.1, forward strand.
TGCCGCGCATACCAGGAAACATGCTTTTGGGTGGCAAACTGCTCATTAACGAGCTTCTCAAATTTATAAAAGTGCGTTTCAGCACGATCTCTCGGGTTATTCTCACGTTGTAGCTGAGATTGGGTCTCATGAACCCATGCTGCAAACAAAGCTTCAGCCAGAATGGAAACCAATGACATATTGCCCGGTGTTGCTTCCCGAAAACTCTGGCGCAAGCACTCAAATAGTTTTGGCAACGCCTGTTCGGCAGCATTCCTAAACCAGGTGACCTGGGATAAACAGACCGGATAGTCGGAAAAACGTGAAAATATGGGTTCAAGAAAATCTTCGTCCATCGTTATAACCAACCCGTCTGAGCCTGGGTCAAAATCGAACCCATGTACCACCCCCGGAGCTATACCAATAGCCTGATGAGGAAACAAGGCATGGCTTTCGCCATCCAGACTCACCACAGCTCTACCTTGCTGAACCAACAACAGCTGAAACAGGCGGGTATGCTTATGCGGCAAAATATGCCAATCATGCAAGCGACTGCGTTCAATTATTTGCTCGCAATGCACCAACTCCGGCATAGAAGCAGCCATTTCTTCGCCATATAACCGATAAGTTGGAATGGTCTGGCCCATCTTCATATGCTTACCTCACACCATGCATCTTTGAAATGTACAAGAAGTTATCAGAATAGCCCATAGCGCTTTGCCGCCAATTTTATCAACATACCTGACACTAACTGAAACTATAAAAATAATCATTACCAACGTCGATGTTGGATGTAATACGGACGAACAATTCGCGGAGAACAATTATGAAAACCACCGTAGCAATTATTGGATCAGGTCCTTCCGGGCTTCTGCTCGGACAACTACTGACTAAAGCAGGTATCGACAACGTCATTCTGGAAGCCAAAACCCGGGATTACGTTCTCAGCAGAATACGTGCAGGAGTACTCGAACAGGGAATGGTTGATCTACTGCGTAAAGCAGGTGCCGGTGCCAGAATGGACCAAGAAGGACTGGTACATGATGGCGTGAATATTTCCTGGAACGGGAAGCTGCACCGTATTGACCTGAAAAAGATGTCTGGAGGCAGCAGCGTGATGGTATACGGACAAACGGAATTGACCCGTGACCTGATGGACGCTCGACTGGAATCTTCAGCCCAGACTTTTTACGAAGCGCAGAATGTTCAACCTCATCAGGTGGATTCTGATCACCCCTACGTCACCTTCACTCATAATGGCGAGGACTATCGTCTGGAATGTGATTACATTGCCGGTTGTGACGGCTTCCACGGCGTATCCCGCAAAACTATTCCAGAAGATAAAATTACCGAATTTGAGCGGGTTTATCCGTTTGGTTGGCTGGGAGTGCTGTCCGACACTCCACCCGCTGCAGAAGAACTGATCTATGCGCACCACCCTCGCGGTTTTGCGCTGTGCAGCCAACGCAGCCTGACCCGTAGCCGCTACTACATTCAATGCTCGCTTGATGACAAAGTGGAAGACTGGTCGGATGAGCGGTTTTGGGAAGAATTGAAAAAAAGGCTGCCGGAAGACGTTGCCAACACCATGGTCACCGGGCCATCCATTGAAAAAAGTATCGCCCCATTACGCAGTTTTGTTGTCGAACCCATGCAATACGGGCGTTTATTCCTGGTTGGAGACGCAGCACATATTGTCCCTCCCACAGGCGCGAAAGGTCTGAATCTGGCCGCCAGTGATGTTCAGGCACTGTATTGCCTGCTGAAAGACGCCATTCAGCAAAACAACCCCGCGGCCCTGGAACGATATTCCGAGGTGGCATTACGCCGTATCTGGAAAGCTGAACAGTTTTCCTGGTGGATGACCAACCTGCTGCACGACCTGAGTGCATCACCATTCGAAGCCAAAATGCAGGACGCCCAGCTGGCGCATTTGCTGGAGTCTACAGCCGGTCAGACACTGATTGCAGAACAATACGTCGGCCTGCCATATGAGTTAAAGGAAGACTAGTGTAGTGTCCTGAAAAAGCACCTCAAGATGTTCACAGCGAGGCGCAGCTCTTGACAATGGAGCTCCCTTGTCAAGAGCTGGAACGAAGCGGTAGGCGTCTTGAGGGTTTCTCGAAGAATGGGACGCCGTTAGCTGAACTTAACGTAGAGTTGCGAAGTGAATTCGGCGGCCCATTAAAATATGCGTTTTATTTGAGGCACTACACTAGGGCCTTATTCTCACCCTGGCGGTTGACCCCCGACCGCCCATCTGCCCAAAATAGCGGCTTTTATCAGGCAGAAATACGTGCAAACGGACACTTATCCACTGCGATTGGGCATGGCCATGTGGTCACACTCACAATGGCGAGACACGGTATACGGCGGCAAACACGAAACGGCCGAGCGACTGGCGCGGTACTCTGAGATTTTCAGTACCGTTGAGGGCAACACCACGTTTTACGCCACACCCCATCAGACAACCGCACGGGATTGGAGCGAGGCTGTCGCCAACGATTTCCGCTTCACTTTTAAGTTTCCACAGGAAATCACCCATAAGCGGCTATTACGGTCTTGCAGCCAGGAATTGCAGACATTTCTGCATAATATGTCTCCCTTGATGGAAAAAACCGGTCTCTGGAAAATTCAATTGCCGAAGTTCTTTGGTCCTGCAGAACTACCGTTATTGCAGGCTTTCATGGGCAAACTGCCAAAGGAGATGAATATTGGCGTAGAAGTCCGCCATGATGCATTTTTTGCCAAGGGAGCCGATGAGCAACAACTGAACCGGCTGCTTATGGATCATAAGGCTAACCGCATAATCATGGACAGTCGGCCAGTATTTGCAGCGCCACCGGATACCCCGGCCATCATCGATGCTCAAAAGAAAAAGCCCAGGGTGCCTGTGCATGCTATCGCGACAGCAAAGTATCCCGTCATCCGCTTCATCGGCCATCCTACGCTGGACGCCAATAACGACTTTTTTCACAGCTGGATCGGCAAGATCTGTCAGTGGATAACGGACGGGTGCCGGCCGTATCTGTTCATTCACACACCCGATAATATTGAAGCCCCAACATTGGCTCGCGAACTATATCGACAACTGAGTGACCATTGGCTGCAATTTCATAAAACACAACTACCAGTGATCAAAACGCCGACACCGCCGGAATCGAACCAACTCGGGCTGGCTCTGTGAGCCAGGCACTATCACATCAGTCAACTCTCGGGATAACCCGAATGGGTTGGCAAGCCATCCCCCTCACAACTCCAGCGGACCCTGGAATCCCAAAATATGCGGCTTGATGGAGATATTCCTGGATCTGTATCCAGAGACCCGGATGGCACCACCACATAGCCACTACGACTAAGACGAGGTAAAGGCGAACCACAACAACGACAAAACCATTTACCAAAACTTTTTGCATCAGAAAGCTCAAAACGACTGATCAAATCCTCACCGGACAGCCAGGAAATCTGATCCATCCCCACCAACAGATTCGTTGCATGCCCGGTACCTGTGCCCTTACGGCACCGGCCACAATGGCAATGCCGCATCGTTTCAAAGGGAGGCTGGAGACTGAATCGAACCTTGCCACACAGACAACTTCCTTCAACAACTGATACATCCATACATATCTCCTACGATTTTTTTCATCATTTCATGACCCGCCAATCGGGGACCCTCAGCTATTCCCGGGGCATCCACCTGAATATCAATCAAAAAGACATCCACCCAGCTAGATTATTCATTCGCTGGACACCCACTCAAGCTTGATTGCTATTTTCAATATATTTAACGGAATCATCCAGCAAGAATGTATTGGAACATCAGCTCCTGCCCACTCAGAGGGACGTTAAGGCAAATACGGTCTGTTTACCAAAGGATTGCAAGCCAGCAGTAAATTCAGCACGGAATCCTTGCATAAAAGCCATATTTCGGTAGTTTAGCCGCTCTATATGAATTACCGTTTTTTTACATACTATAAGGAGTTCTTATGCGCATTACCCGCTGGTTCTTGGCTTTGCTTGTGATAACTACCGGCTCATCGGCGTTTGCAGCCAATAAAGCAATCGGTACAGATGTGGTTCGGATCCTGGACGAACATCAGGTTGTCGGCGAAGCTTTCAATCTTTTTTATCAGCATGGACTGGCTCGTAATTCTGCTGTTGTATTCTCAGTTGCCCGGGATTCAGATAAAGACATGATGCTGGAAGGTGCATTTAAAGCCTATTCCGGCGCAGCGTTCTCCAGTGTGTATTATCAAGTGGGCGGTAACCTTTTTGACTACAACGACGACAGCGAGCTGGGTATTCATGCCGCCATTGGCTACGAACGCAGTCCAGCACGGAATTTTGTGTTTTTCGGAACCGTTAAAGTGACCATCATGCCCGACTCTGACTACACTCAATTCTCCCCCATGCTGGGCGCAATGTTTGCGTTTTAAGCAGTGTTATCTGACCGGGTCATATAACCCGGTCCTTGAAACATTATTGTGCGTTGGAGTTGAATAGCCAGTGAGGTCATTCAATACGATTATCCCGCTTACAAATCATTGGTATTTTCATCATCAACAGCCATTGCTTCTAAATACACCACATAAAGAAACTCTGTTCCGGCTAACAGCTGCTAAACTGCAAGCTGAACGATAAATCATAAAAATGTCCCCACAAGCCGGCGAAATTAGCCAAAAACTTTCCAAGCCGTTAAAATCGCCGCCTTTGAAATACCCTGCCCGGAGCCATATTGAGATTTCACTGTTTATCATAACAACTCAGGCTCACCACTATTATTAGGATATTTATGGCCAAGAAGAACTTCATTGTTCACCGTTACCGAAGCTGGAGAAAAACCTGGAACCAGAATCTTGACTCCCCTCTGAAACGTTTTTTTGCCCACCTGGATGCTGTTTTTATCGATCATTCATTTTTTCGCATCTGGTTTCAAAATTTTCACCAGGTGGCCGAAGGCGTCTATCGTTCTAACCAGCCTTCGCCAAGGCAAATCCGAAAACTGCATCGTATGGGAATCCGGACCATTGTGAACCTGCGTGGCGCCAGCGAGTTTGGCTCCTATGCTCTGGAACGGGAAACCTGCAAAGAATTGGGTATCAAATTAATAGACTTGCGTATGTATTCACGCCGTATGCCCAGTGTGGAAAGTGTTCTGGAAGCACAGAAAGTCTTCGCCAACCTGGAAAAACCGGTATTGTTGCACTGTAAAGCAGGTTCTGACCGTGCCGGTCTGGGCTCTGCCTTATACAGCTTGCTGATTGATGGACAACCGATCGAAGTCGCACAGAAGCAACTGAGTTTCAAATATCTGCACATCAAAGCCGCCAAGACCGGACGTCTGGACCACTTTTTTGAAAGCTATCGTCGCTTCAATGTACAAACCCCAACGCCATTTTTGGACTGGCTGCAGAACCATTATGACCAAGAACACGAATTACAGACGTTCCATGCCAATGGCCTGGCCAACACACTGATAGACCGGATTTTAAATCGTGAGTAAACCCAAGGCGTCACTCATAAAACGGCTCTGGAAAGAGTACGTGTCCAAACACATGCTGTTATTGCTGGTGGCGATCACTTTGATGGTAATCGAAGGCAGTACCATGGGTTTGTTGAGCTATTCCGTTAAGCCATTGTTCGACAACATCTTCGTCGATAAAAGCGCGAATATGATTGGTCTCGTAGCCATCGGAATTTTTCTCATTTTCACTGTTCGCGGTCTCAGCGCCTTTGGTCAACGCTCCATAACAGTCACAATTGGCCTGCGGGTGATTACTGATATTCAGAAAAACATTGTCCGTCACCTGCTGGGCCTGGACAGTAGTTTTTACAGCCGCAACCCGCCTGGAGCATTGATTGAACGGGTACGTGGGGATTCTCAGGCGTTGCAAAGCTTCGCCAGTAACGCTCTCATCGTATTCGGCCGGGATACGTTCAGCCTGATATCGTTACTGTCTGTGGCCCTCTGGGTAGACTGGAAATGGACGCTTATCGCCTTCATTGGCACTCCACTTCTGGTTTTTCCAATTCGAGGTTTGCATATACTGATTCGTAAGACGACTCGACGGGCACGACAATCTTCAGCAGATATATCCAACCGCCTGAACGAAATTTTCCACGGTATCAAAGCCATCAAACTCAACAATGCAGAACAACACGAACATGGCCGTTTTGCAGAGGAAGTCAGGAAATACCTGAAGGTACAATCCCATTCCGAATACGGTAAAGCGGCTCTGCCATCCATGATCGATATTATTGCTGGCGCTGGATTTGTCGGAGTTCTTATTTTTGGTGGCCAGCAAATCGTAAATGGCGATAAAACCATCGGTGAATTCATGAGCTTCTTTACAGCACTGGGGCTTCTGTTTGATCCGATTCGTCGCCTCAGTGGGCTTGGTGGAAATGTGCAGGCCGCTATGGCGAGTCTGGAGCGAATCTACACACTGTTTGATGAGCAACCGACAATTGTTAACGCCCCGGCCCCCAAACCCGTCACCAATCCACAAGGAGACGTCTGTTTTAACAGTGTGACCTTTGGCTACAATAATCAACCGGTACTCAGAGGCATCAGCTTTACAGCACCCGCTGGCAAAACCACTGCCCTGGTCGGTCCTTCTGGTGCAGGGAAAACAACGATATTCAATCTGCTTTGCCGACTGGAAGATGTAGAAAGCGGTGAAATCCTGATCGGTGGCCAGCCACTGTCGGAAATCGACATTGTTGATCTGCGTAATCAGATTTCAGTTGTCAGTCAGGAATCTGCTCTATTTGATGAAACGATCTACGACAATATTGCGTTCAGCCGCCGCAGTGCTGAAGATGACGAAATTGAAATTGCCGCTAAAGTCGCATTGGTAAAAGAGTTCTCTGACCTGCAATCTGAAGGACTGCAAACCCTTGCTGGCCCAAGGGGATCAAACCTGTCTGGCGGCCAAAAGCAAAGAGTGATCATTGCCCGGGCATTATTGCGCAGTGCACCGATACTGCTGCTTGATGAAGCGACCTCTGCATTGGATACCCGCACAGAACAGAAAATCCAACATGCTCTGGAAACCGCGGCAAAAGGTAAAACCACGATCGTGATTGCCCATCGTCTTTCCACTGTTCGTTCCGCCGATATCATTCATGTCATCAAGGATGGTCAGGTGATTGAGTCCGGCAGTCATGAACAACTGATTGCACTTGACGGTGCCTACAAAGAACTCAACCGAACCCTCGAACAATAAAGTTATAAGCTTCCAGTACACACTGAGTGTGCTGGAAGCCTCTGCTATATCATCTGCAACTTTACTCCAGACTTTCTGTGATGTGTTTCGAAATCAAACTCAAGACCCGTGTTTATTCAAACGAGATTAATTTATGATCAAATCTTTGTTAAGCATACGTAGGTTTTATCTTGAAATTCTTGGTGTTTTGCATCTGTCTGCTGTCTATTAGTGCCAATGCTGAGGTGATCGTCAACGAAAGTTACGATTACTACAGTATTTATTCCGAAAGCAAAGGCGAACTACTGGATACCTTAAATATCTTTTCACCAATCCAAACAGATGGAAAAACATTTCATGGGAGCACCAGTCATTACATAAACTGGGATTTTCAGTGGGAAACACAGGAAGAACAATGTCTGATAACAACGGTGACCGTAACTGCTGACATTACATTTACGTTACCTGAAATCTACACGTACTCTGACGAAGTTTCGGCTATCTGGAATCAATGGTATCCACAACTCGTTGCCCACGAGAATACTCACGCCGATTATGCAATACAAACCGCGCGGGCAATTGAACAATCCATAAAAGACCTCCCGACTTACCCAGATTGTGATCAGCTCAGAGCCGAAGTTCATACCGTCGCCGAACAACAGATGAACAGACTCAACCAGATGAACAAAGAGTATGATCTTCAAACAAACCATGGCGAAACAGAAGGTGCGTGGCTGAAGTCGCATTTATAATCAACTAGCGGACTAAAGCGAATGCTTTTTTCTGGAAGCTTTCTTCAGGAGTACGACGAAGACAGGTACTGTTCCGGGTACCCATAAACACTTATGGCATAGGTATATAGTAATGATGACCGCCGAATTGATCATTATCCAAAAAATACGGGCAGCATTTTCTATCCCTCAAGACATATCTGATGAATGGATAACCCGCAATACATATATCTTTGAAACTGTCGATGCCAAAGAAGCTATAAATTACCTTCCTATTTTCATGATATGGGTACTTAACAACCACCGGGCAAACCCTCAGTCCTCAGCATACATTCACCTTTTGCAAGCACTGAACGAATACAGCAAGTGCAAACGCAATAACAATCCTCATCTGAATCTGTGGCATCAACTGAATAAGCAACAGAAAGCAGTAGTCAGGGCATTTCTTAAACATCTGCTTGAAAACCAGTCGGCAAATATCGATCGCCAGGATATTCAGAAAATACTTGATCGATTCGCAGCAGTTGAATAATGATCAACTTGTTTGTACGGACAAAATCGATCTTTCTGATCGATAATTATCATGATTTCAATCACACAACAACAAAAGTACTTTGAACGTATCGGCGTAAGCTCACTGTCAGAGCACCCCGGACAGTTACTCTCACAACTTCACCTGACTCATTTACGCCAACTTCCTTTTGAAAATCTGGATATTACATTCAACCGAAAAATCAGTCTCAATCCGGCAGATATATTTGATAAATTAATCAATCAACGCCGTGGTGGTTTTTGTTATGAACTTAACTATGGTTTTTATCTGTTGCTGAGCAGCCTGGGATTCGAGGTAACACTACTCGCTGGACGGGTATTTGATGGCCAACAGTATGGTCAGGAATTTGACCATTTATTATTATCCGTTGAATTGGCCGATGGACCTGTGATTGCCGATGTCGGGTTTGGGGATTCCTTTAACATGCCCCTCCCTATGGATGGTTCGGCGCTGGTCGAACAGCATGCAGCTCATAAAATTAGCAAGGAAAATAATCATTTTTCCATACTCAAAAGCACAGATAGCACCACTTGGAAACCGCAGTATATTTTTACCACTATTCCCAGAACTCTGGATGATTTTTGCCAGATGGCCAACTATCACCAGACCTCACCGCATTCTGTGTTCACACAAAAAACAATTTGTTCCCGATTGACTCAGGATGGACGTATTACTTTGTCAGGTCGCAAACTGATTGAGTTGCAGGGTCAGCAAAAAACCGAACGGTTACTGGAAAGCGCGGAACAATTTTGTTTGACGTTGAAGCAGCAGTTTGACATAACTCTACCTGCCGGTTTTCAGGTGAAAAAATGGTTTACCGGACAAGTCTGATAAACCTCACTCATATTTGGTCATTACGGCCATACAAATCGTCCCCATGTTTATCTTCACGGTGCAGGAAAGTTTACTGGCAGCACCAACGCTCAGCTTGACTACCCTGGATTTGCCCCCCAGTTATGCGACCAGCCCCCCAAACTGTAATATCCTTTGATTATCGTCTGTGCCATGAGGAAGTAGTTACTCTGGCTGGAAATCAGCCATCCTCGTCATTGCCTCAATATGATCACCAGAAATTGTGCTGGACCATGCGCGCCATATGCCAGCGTCTGCTGAATATCCGCTGTTTTACTTGGGCCGGAAATCATAATCAGATTTGTCGGTAACGGAGTCTGTTGTTGGCACATGAATGCCGCCATATCTGCAAAACCATCACTCTCCCGAACGATAACCACGTGACAGGGGGGTACCAGTGACAGCGCCCGGGGTTCATGCTCTGAGGATTGCAATACAACTGTGCCGGTTTCAGCAATCCAGCCAACAGCAGAAGTGATTCCCATGTCCAGATGATGGAACAGCTCAGAACGATGTTGCACCACACTTGTGGGGCTTCTCCACTGATATTCTTTGATGGCTCTAAACTGCGTCAAATGTTCGGCCAGCCAGTTATGGTCCGAACAACTGTACGAACGAACACCGAGTTTTCGACAATAGCTTTCCAGCGAGCTTGCCAACTCATCCGGCTGGATTAACATCACGTCTCCGTGCACCGCCTCCAGAGAATGTTTAAATTGGGAGAACATGTCCTCGGCAGATATCTCTTGAACAGTGGTTTCCGGTTCAGAATGCCTGACTGGAGAGACTGAACGTAACCTGGCCAATATCGCATCACGACTGCTCATGATCGGGACCTCCTCTGACGCATCTGTTGATGAAGGGTTTGTTTTGAAAAAGCCGGCTTGCGACGCTTCCAAGTCCAGGGGCCAAGGTTGTTTGGTAACAGAGGGTGTATACGACTGAAAATACGCAATCCCAGCCGATAGAGTTTTGGATGGACATTAGCAAAGCGCCAGAATACCCAGACAAATTTTTCGCGCTTTTTGGCGCCGTTTGGTGTGACCTCTGAGGCCTGTCGACGCCATCGCTGCAGTAGTTCCGGAATCGGGATTTTCACGGGACACACTTCACCACACGCGCCGCACAGGGTCGATGCTGTGGGTAGATGGGCAGTATGCATCAGGCCCTGAAGATGGGGCATGAGTATTTTGCCGATCGGCCCGGGATAGGTCGTGTCATATGCATGACCACCAACACGGCGATACACAGGACAATGATTCATACAAGCGCCGCAACGAATACATTGCAGCGTCTGTCGCTGTTGTTCATCTGTATATGCCTGGCTGCGACCATTATCGAGCAGTATCAAGTGTACCTGCTCGGGACCATCTAAATCAGCACCGCGTCTCGGACCGGAAATCATATTGACATAGGTACTGATATTCTGACCGGTAGCAGAACGGGTCAGCACATGTAGCAGTGGTGGCAGGTCAGTCAATGACGCAACAACCTTTTCAATGCCCATAAACGCAATATGCACCTTCGGCATCGTCGTTGACATACGTCCATTGCCTTCATTCTCCACGAGACAAAGCGTACCGGTCTCAGCCACAGCAAAATTAACCCCTGAAACACCAATATCAGCGGTCTCAAAAGCATGTCGCAGCACGCGTCGACCAATACGAATCAACTCATCGACATCCTCGGTATACTGAATGCCAGGTATCTTATCTACGAACAGCCGGGCGATTTCCTGTTTGGTTTTATGAATCGCCGGCATGATGATATGTGAAGGTGTCTCACCAGCCAGCTGAACAATGTATTCACCCATATCTGATTCAAGACACGACATCCCGGCAGCAATTAACACATCGTTCAGATGGATTTCCTCTGACACCATGCTTTTACCTTTGACCACGCTGGTGGCTTTTTGCTGCCGGCAGATATCAAGGGCAAGTGCACTGGCCTGCTCACCATTCTCAGCCCAGTGCACTTGAATACCATTGGCCTGACAACGGCTTTCCAGTTGTTCAAGTAACTCAGGAAGACGCGACAAAGCGCTTTTTTTAATCGCTGAAGCCTGTTGACGGCGCTGTTCAAAAACGGCCTGATCCGGAAACTGGATACGCCGCTTTTCCTGTAAATAATCCATGGCTCCAGCCAGACCGGATTGCAAAACCGGGTTGTTCAATGCGTCCTGAACACCGTCTCGCCAATACTCTGCAGATGTGTACCGTGGTTGGCTCATAACTGACCTGCCTGTTGTAATTGTTGATGAACCCAGGACGCAATGTGCATACCTGCAAGAGCCTCACCCCGCCAGGACAAATGACCATTAATATTCAGCATACAGGCGCAGTCAGCGCTTACCAGGGCATCGGGGTTTTGTGCCAGAATAGCATCACACTTATCAGACACCATGGCAGTGGAAATTTCTTTATGCCGAACGGCAAAGGTGCCACCAAAGCCACAGCACTCAGATTCTCTGACGTGAGTTTGCACACTCGCACCCGGAGCCTGCTGAAGCGCTCGCGAGACTGTTTCAAACGTACCCATTTCACGTCGCGCAGTACAACTGGTATGCAATACCACTTTTTCGACAGTGTCAGTATCCGGCCAGTGAAAGTTCGGATGATTGAAAACAAACTCACTCCATTCAATGACTTTCTGGCTGAATATTTGAGCAGAATCTCCCAACAATCGAGGGTAATGATGTTTCATCATGCCGGCACAGGAACCAGACAATACGACCACCGGCCAGGGTTCTGGAAACAATGCGGCCTGCTGAGCTGCCACGGTTGCCGCTTCCTGTTCAAATCCGGAAGTATATGCGGGTTGTCCGCAACAACTCTGATCCTCTACATAAACCACTTTCAAACCAAGACTTTCAAGTACTTCAGTGGCATGAATACCAGCCTCCGCAAAAGCCAGATCAACGACACAGGTACCATAAAGATAAACATGAGTGAATGATGAATAATCCAAGGACATAGCAACACCATTGTGGTTATTTCAATTCGGGCGACAATCGCTTTTTAACATTAGCTATTTTTAAATTTGTTTACAGCAGTGGCACACAGTTAATTTGATTCGACTTATAGCTAGTAGACTGAAAACACCACAAAACTATATAACCTGTTCATCATGAGCAGGTTATCCATACTGACTTAACACAAGTAGCTGGAGGCAGGATTCGGCGAAAATACCGTTGGCCTCCGGGGGTTTTTGCTTCTGGTCAGTCAAACCGTCCTGATGCGCACTGCCACAAGTGCAGTGTTTTGTCAGGTAATTGATAACCATTACACAAATTTCATAGTGGTCAGACCAATGCCGCAATATCGTTCAGAAGAGATACGTGATTTACTGCTGCAACAACTCCAGGACGGTGCCATCGCCACCGGCGAACGCCTGCCATCAGAGCGTCAGCTGGCCCAACAGTATACTGTCAGTCGTCCGATTGTACGTGAGGCCTTGCAGGCCCTCAAAAGTCAGGGATGGGTGATCAGTAAGCGTGGTGGAGGTACTTATGCAGCCAATGGCCTGGAGCGTTCCGCACCGACTCTGCTGCCTGAGCATATGGACAGAAACATCGACTTGCAGGAAGAGTTATTGGAATATCGCTATGCACTGGAAGGACAGACTGCCTACCTGGCCGCACAACGGGCTTCAGAGGCTGATCTGAAAAAACTTGAACGGGCGTTCTTACGGTTACAGCAGGCCCATCAGCTAAAAGATGCTCAACAAGAAGCCACCAGTGATGCAATCTTTCATCTCGCCATTGCAGAAGCAAGCCAGAACCGGGTGTTGCATTACAGTCTACAGACACTGTTCGATTTGTTGAGACAGCATATCAGCAGCAACATAGGCAGCCTGTCGCGGCGACCAGAAACCCGCCTCACTCTGATCCGCCAACATCGCAGAATATTTGATGCCATACACAGACGCCAGCCCGAACGGGCTCGCGAAGTGGTTTATGAGCATCTCGATTTCGTCAAACGCATACTTACGGACCTCGCCGAAGAGCAACAACGTGTTAAAGAGCTATCCGGAGCCCGTTAACGATCCGTCAACATTTTGCCGGGATCCAGATAAAACGCTTTTTTATACCCCTGGCTGGTGCGATCTGTTTTCCAGGGAAAAGGGATCATCCTCACAACCGAATAATGCAGATGAGGAGGTTTGCCTTTGGCATTGCCACTGTCGCCGAGAGAAGCGATTTTGTCACCGGATGCAACGACAGAAAATATCGACGTATCAATCGTATTAAGGTGAGCAAAATAATGCAGGTGCCACTTGGGACCTAACACCAGAACAACATTACCACCTAAACGAATCTGCCCTGTATACAGAACCAGACCATCGGTAGTACTCAATACGTCAGTACCGGTTTTGCCAAAGATGTCGATCCCCTTATGGACTCCAGAGACTCCCCATGGTTCATACCAGAACGATTTTGGATTCCAGTCCCGTTGACTGGCACCGGCAACCGGAATGACTATTCGTTCCGGCAAACAATATCCCACCACTATCAGCACCAGAATACAGATGGCAAACAAATACTTCTTTTTCATGAACTCAGATTAGATAACATGCGAAAAACAATTCGCATGTTATCACTCAAATAACAGACTGGTCGAAATTATATGGCGATGAAAAAATCTGAAACCAACGGCTTGGCATCAGCGCTTATCTCTCTGAATCTGAATGCGTAATGCTCGCAGATTTCAAAGTGTGCCCAGACTCAACAGTTTGCTGTCCAATCCGTCGAACTGACACGCTTCATCGCTATGGCGCAATACCCATCTCATCCAGTCGCATCAGTATTGCCGTCTTCCGCTCTCTGGCGATCTGCTGCCAATGCATGTGTTCCTGTGCTCCCAACATGGCGTATAAAAAATTCAACCCTACGCCTGGAACACTCTGCCTCAACGTTAGATACAACTCAAACGGATCCGACGCCATAAATTCCTCGACTGATGAGATGCCGGCACGCTTGAGTATTTCCTCGCTTTTTTTTCCAAGTCCCTGCAGTTCCCGAATTCTCATATTCATAAACCGGATTATTGATGTTGTTAATGATCCAAACGCAATTCCATCGGCTGAAACGAAATACCCTCCACCGTTCCCAACGGCCCGGATTCTTCGAACCCAAGCCGTTTATAGACAGGTACTGCATAGATAGACGAACGCAGGCGAAATACTTTTGCAGGAGTCTGACTTCGGGCATGCAGCCATAGTTTTCGGGCAATACCGTTACCCTGAAAAGCTTCTGCCACAAACAAATGGTATAGATAATCCCCATGTTTTATAGACAGATAACCAACAATCAAACCATCTTGCTCAACGACATAATTCTGAAATTCTGAGCTGATCAGTCGCTGTGCAAACGCACTTTCGGTCAGCGTCTCACTAAACCAATCTGGTAACCTGACATTGGAGTCATCCAGATAGAAATGCGTCAGTGACATTACCAGATTCCTGATTTCTTCCAAATCCTCCAAAAGGGCCTTACGTATATTCATTTTGATTCTTCTTTTAAATAAGTTACCAAGCTACCAATTACTGAAGCCCGAGCAGATATGGCGTTAATCAGTAAGGTAAGTAAATTTTTAGCTAACAATGACAAAATCATTCAACGTTTCTTATCCGCCAAAGGATGGAGCCTTACACCTGATATGCTTCCGAAAAACAGGAATAGTTTCGATGCAGGCGAAGAAGTAACCGCTCGCAAAACCAAAGTTTACTAATGTAAACAAACATTTGAGATAGTGCCGCCTTCTGACAAAAGCTTACCGAACAAATCAACCTCTGGAATCCACTGATGCACCGACAGGCTTACTAATGATTCAACTCAGAGAGCCGCAACAACAAACCACTCACTATGCCAATTCTCATCCCTTCAGCTACCGATATAAAAACATCTTTGACCCGATGGTCAATAAATCCTGACACAATAGATTTTGCAATAAAGATATATTGCCGTTTCAACGTACTGCATGACAACTCAGACGATAATATTTGTCCCTCAACAAACTATTTTTTTAAGACAAGTTCACATCTATATCAAAAATATTCCGTCATACAGATTTATGCCATATATAAATCTATCACCGAGAGCATTAATTCAGTAAATCAAAAACCAGGAGACTGATTTAGAAGAGATGGGCTGAATGACTATTGCAGCCCATAAAATTGAGGGACATCAGATGCTCAGGTCAAATCAGCCAACCTGATCAATGATAGACTGCCATAATTTACTCAACCGTTTGTCCGACACCGGTTGTATGGTACCTATGGTTTGAGCGAATAATGAAATGCGGTACTCTTCTATCAACCAGCGGAATGTATTGAGATCTTCGTTGACACGTTGTTCCTGTTCAAGCTTGCGGTCCAGGTCACTATATTTCTGCCACCAGTCAGCCAGCTCATCAATCATCAGTTGTTCATTCGCTGGTACGCCTTTGGAACGATCCATTCTCGCGTGAATTGCCTGAATATAACGGGGATATTGCTGCAACCAGTGTTTG
Source organism: Gynuella sp. (assembly GCF_050297175.1). Lineage (NCBI taxonomy): Bacteria > Pseudomonadati > Pseudomonadota > Gammaproteobacteria > Oceanospirillales > Saccharospirillaceae > Gynuella > Gynuella sp. Next base: position 80,793 of record NZ_JBNKSF010000029.1, read on the forward strand.
GGAGTACGTGCGACAAACCCTGCCTGAGTCAGATTTTCCAACTGGCTTTTAATATCGGCATACATAAAAGCCAATACAAAATTTACTTTCTTACGGGTCGATTTCAGAATTTCTGTTCGCGCTTTAAGAATATCAAACACCAATTGCGCCACTTCTTTGCCAACGTTATTAATTTCTCCGCTACCCAGTTTTTTCAGCGCATCCCATTCCTGTTCGTTACGGGGTAAACGTTCATGTTGTTGTTTCCATGGTTCAATAAATGTCCATTTGAAAACTCCAGTCATCAGGTCATGGCGGAACTGTTGTGCATTTCCAATGGGAGCATACACCAGCTCAAGCTGTTTAAAGTTGCGCAGATCCTGTTTCAGAAAATCCTCCTGGCTGCGAAAGTTCATTCTTAACAGCTGAATCAATGCCAGCTCATGCTGACACTCTGCGTAATCGCCACCATTAAACATTTCCAGAGCGACGCCTTTTTCGGAGTATTGCAATGCCGGAAATACTTTGACCTGGATACCACCTCGTTTGACCAACTCTTCCCGAGCCAGCGGCCGGTCAGGAAAGTCAGTGAAATAGTGTTTCTCAACAGCACGCTTTTGACTGGCAGATGGGCTGATGGGAAGCTCTGTAGCAATGCTGCGCAGCTCTTCCAGATTACGGCCCTGTCGGATGATCTTGCCGTGCTGATTAATGACCTGAATATTGAGTTTCAAATGAGATTCAATATTTTCGGTATCCCACTGATCTCTTGGAATCTTAACCCCTGTCATACGCAATAACTGATGAGCCAGGGCGTCGCACAGATCTCCATCTCCAAACACTAGATTCGGCAGTGCAGCGTCGATGAAATCCGGTACCGGAACAAAGTTTTTACGCAAACTTTTGGGCAGTGCTTTGACCAGGGCAATACACTTTTCTCTCAACATTCCGGGAACCAGCCATTGAATCCTGGCTGCTGATACCTGATTGATTGCCTCAACCGGCAGCCGGATACTGACGCCATCAGCCTCACTGCCAAGTTTGAATTCGTAATTGACCGGTACGTATATGCCCCCCAGATCCATCACTTCAGGGAACTGATCAGGCCCCAATTGAGTGCCGTCTTTTCGTAACAGCGTTTCCCGGGTTAAATACAATAAACGATCGTTACCTTTTTGCTTCAGCCAATGCTCGAAACCTGAGCCATTAACAATCCCCTCCGGAATGTGCTGATCATAGAATTCAAACAGAACCTGGTCATCCACCAGATACTCATGCCGCCGGGATTTGGCTTCCATCTGTAAGATTTCATCAATCAGCTTTCCGTTATGCGCATAAAAGGCCGCACGGGTCTGATAATGATTTTCCACCAGTGCAGAACGAATGAAAATTTCTCTCGAAACAACCGGATCAACCGCACCATAGTGCACGCGTCGCTTGCCAATAATGATCAGGCCATATAACGATACCTGCTCCTGAGCAATTACCTGAGCACGTTTCTGTTCCCAATGGGGTTCAAAATATTGTTTTTTGACCAACGACCGGGCCAGCGGCTCTATCCATTCCGGTTCTATGCGGGCAACCATACGGGCGAATAATTGACTGGTTTCCACCAGTTCTCCCGCCATTATCCATTTAGGTCGTTTCTTGCTGACACTGGAACCAGGGTGAATCATACAGGCGCGACCACGTGCAGCAGTATACTGACGCTCTTCCTTCCAGGCTGCGATCTGACTAAGCAAACCAGACAACAATGCGCCATGAATTTGCTGATAACCAGCTTCACTTTCGTTTTCCACCAGCCCCAGTTCTTTACAGGCAAGATGCAGCTGCCGGTGAGTATCCCGCCATTCTCGCATGCGTAAATAATGCAAGAAGTTCTGCTCACAGTATTTACGCAACTGATTCTGGCTTAGCTCCAGACGCTGTTGTTCATAGCGATTCCATAGATTTATCAGGCTCAGGAAATCAGAGTCTTTATCGGCATCCTGAGCATGTTTCTGCTGGGCTTGCTGTTGTTTTTCCTGAGGCCTTTCCCTTGGATCCTGTATGGCCATCGCACTGACAATAATCAGCACCTCTCGCAGGCTTTTCTGCTGATGGGCCTCCAACAGCATGCGGGCCAAACGCGGATCCAATGGCAAGCGCGCCAGTTTCAGGCCAAGTTTGGACAACTGGCCATTAACGGTAACCGCGCCAAGCTCGTTTAATAAAGTATAACCATCTTTGACAAAACGGCTGTCGGGCATATCTACAAATGGAAATTTTTCTATTTCCCCCAATCGCAGGTACAACATCTGCAGGATGACCGACGCGAGATTGGTTCTCATGATTTCGGCATCGGTGAACGCCGGGCGATTGTTAAAGTCCTCCTCCGAATAGAGGCGGATACACATCCCTTCCGATACCCGACCACAGCGTCCAGCCCGTTGATTGGCAGACGCTTGGGAGATTTTTTCAATTGGCAATCGTTGCACTTTTGACCGGTAAGAATAACGACTGATACGCGCGAGCCCCGGATCTATCACATAACCAATGCCAGGCACCGTCAGCGAGGTTTCAGCCACATTGGTGGACAAAACGATCCTACGACCGGAATGCGAAGAGAAAATCCGCTGCTGCTCGGCGGCACTCAAACGCGCGTACAGCGGCAACACTTCCAAATGAGGAATAGAGGATTTTCTCAGTGCATTCGCCGCCTCACGGATTTCCCGTTCGCCCGGAAGAAATACCAGAATATCGCCCCCCTTTCCGGGAGTCTGGCCAGTACGCTCCAATTCCAGAATTTCTTCTGTCGCAGTGACAATGGCCTGCGACAAGTCCTGACGATAAGAAAAGTCCTGATCATCCTCTTCTTCCGATCCCAGCGGACGATACACCATATGGACCGGATACGTCCGGCCACTAACTTCAATTATAGGTGCATTGTCAAAATGTTTGGAAAAACGTTCCAGATCGATGGTTGCGGAAGTAATGATCAACTTCAGATCAGGGCGACGTGGCAGCAGGCGTTTGATATATCCAAGCAGAAAATCAATGTTCAGGGATCGCTCATGGGCCTCATCGATAATGATCGTGTCATATTTATTAAGATAACGATCCTTTTGTATTTCGGCCAATAATATGCCATCGGTCATGACTTTGACCTGGGTGGAGTCCTGAATCTGATCCTGGAAACGAACCTGGAACCCGACCAACCCTCCCAGTGGAACCTGCATTTCCTCTGCAATACGTGATGCGACAGCTCTCGCCGCCAAGCGTCTTGGTTGCGTATGACCGATCAAGCCTTTTTGTCCACGACCCAGTTGCAGGCAGATTTTGGGTAACTGGGTTGTTTTACCTGATCCGGTCTCACCCGCCAGCACCACAACCTGATGTTGTGCTACCAGATCAGCAATTTCACGACTTTTCTGACCAATCGGCAAATCAGGGTCAATCGTAATAGCAGGACGATTTTGTATTCGCTGCTGAACCCAACCGATAGATTGATCAAATCGCGTAATCAGCTTCTCCAGCCCGGCAGTTACATCTTTTTTATTACGAGCCAATGCCGAAAGCTTATTAACCTCCTGCTGCAAAAAATAACGATCTTTACAGGCAACAGAATCCAACAGTGATATCAATTTTTGCAGGGTTTCTTGAACCATGTCTCTTCGGTCATGTTAAGCGGGAGCGCGATTTTACCGGCAAAAGCGGAAAACACAAAAAAACCGGGGCTAACCCCGGTCATAAGAGATGCTTGAACTATGAATTATGAAGTTTTCAGCTCCTCTTTCAGTGCCCGGCGCAATACTTTACCCACATTGGTTTTGGGAAGTTCGGGTCTGAACTCAAAGACTTTTGGTACTTTATAGGCCGTCAGGTTTTTACGACAGTGAGCGATCAGATCGCTCTCGGTAACATCTCCTTTGGCCACGACAAACACCAGAATTTTCTCACCGGTCGCGTCGTCTGGTGTGCCTATGGCGGCCGCTTCCAGCACCTGTGGATGCAACGTCAGGACTTCTTCGACTTCATTTGGATACACATTAAAGCCAGATACGATGATCATATCTTTCTTACGATCCACAATTTTCAAATATCCATCGTCCTGTTTTATCGCAATATCACCCGTACGAATAAAACCGTCTTCGGTCATGGTCTTGGCAGTTTCTTCAGGACGTTTCCAATATCCTTTCATGACTTGTGGGCCGCGGGCACACAGCTCACCCGCTTCACCATCGGCAAGTGCATTGCCGTTTTCGTCCAGAATAGCAATTTCTGTAGACGGAGCGGGTATGCCAATCGTGCCCAGTTGCACATGCCCTGGCGGATTGAACGACAGCACCGGAGAGGTTTCTGTCATACCATAACCTTCGTTGATACAACACCCGGTTACTTCCTGCCACCGATCCGAAGCACCTTTTGTTAACGCCATACCACCGGAAACCGTCATTTTCAAATGGCTGAAATCCAGTTTTCTGAAATCTTCATTGTTGCACAAAGCCACAAACAGAGTATTGAGCCCGGTAAAGCTGGTAAATTTGTATTTTGCCATTTCCTTGATAAACGCAGGCAGGTCGCGGGGGTTTGGAATCAAAACATTATGATTTCCTGTGTAGGGGATCAGCATCCCATGCACCAGAAATGCGTAAATATGATACAGCGGCAAAGGTGCAATCATGATTTCCTTGCCCTCATCCAGTGCCAGCTGAAAAAATTCCTTACTTTGCAGCATGTTGGCCACCAGGTTACGGTGGGTCAACATGGCGCCTTTGGCCACACCGGTCGTCCCACCGGTATATTGCAGTACAGCAAGATCGTCACCTTTCATCTCGACCGGCTGGAGAGACTTACGCCCCCCCTCTGACAGGACAGACAATAAGGACACGACTGCACTGCGATCATACGCAGGCACCATCTTTTTGACGTATTTGACCACTGAATTGATGAGCAATCGTTTGAACGGACTGTGCAAATCAGCAATTTCCGTTACGATGATCTTCTGTATGCCAGTTTTTGGTTTTACCCTCAAAGCCTGCGCTGCCATGCCTGCATATACAATCAGGACCTTGGCACCTGAATCGTTAAACTGGTGCTCCATTTCCCGGTCGGTATAGAGCGGATTGGTATTAACCACCACCATACCTGCCCGGATTGCCCCCCAGACCACAACCGGAAACTGAAGTATGTTTGGCAATTGCACCGCAATGCGATCACCCGGCTGAAGATCAGTATGATTCTGCAGGTAGGATGCAAAGCTGGCACTCAGACGATTAAGTTCATCAAAGCTGATGGTTTGCCCCATACAGCTGAAAACCGGTTTATCGGAAAACTTTTTTACAAAATTGTCGAATATATCGACGATGCTCGAATACTTATCTGGGTCTACTTTGCCAACCATTCCGGCTGGATAATGATCATAAAAATAACTGCCTGCCATTTGCCCTCCTTATTATTATTTTGCGGCATTATCAGCTGTACTTAACAAAATAACCAAAGACCTTAAGAAATCGTCTGACAATGCTTTCAGGTTTTAAAACAACACTATCAAGAAGCTCGGATAATCGCCATAAACCAGCGAATGAGCTGAGAACTATAAACCAATTTAATGAAATTTGAGAAACATTGTGTGTATTGAAAAAGCTATTTTCGAGCCATTGACCCGGCAATCTTTAATCAGGCAGATGGTGCCACACAATATCTCCATCTTTGAATACCACCGCTTCACCGGGCTGCATCTTCTGCCACAGCTTACTGTCGGTCAACGGTTGAGTGGCCACTACTGAGACAGTAGTACACTGTCCCGTTCCCTCATTCAAATCTACTTCCATTTGTACGTCTTGGAGAAACTCTTTCTGCTGTCGGGTCTTTCGGGTGTATCTGTGCAAATTGTTCGAACAAAAACAGAACAGGAAGCTTCCCTGACTGAGCAGCATATTAAATACCCCTTCACCCTGACACTCCTGACAGAACGCCAGAATTATCGGCCAGAGTTCCTGGCAAACCGTCGGCCCCTGAGCAAAATAGGACCGGATCCGATTCAGCAGGTTACAGAAAGCTGCTTCGCTGTCGGTAGTACCGATAGGTTGAAAACCTCCGGGCAAATAACGGTACTCTTTCATTTGACCGTTATGAGCAAAGGTCCAGGGCTTACCCCATAACTCACGAGTAAACGGATGAGTATTGACCAGCGACACCGCCCCCACATTTGCCTGTCGTATATGAGAGATCACGATCCGGGAATGGATGGGATACTGTTTGACCAACTCGGCAATTCTGGATCGGGATGATGGTAACCAATCACGAAACTCGCGGGTACCACCATCCTCATAAAAAACGATACCCCAACCGTCTGTGTGCGGACCCGTCACTCCGCCTCGTTCTGTTAATCCGGTAAAGCTAAAACAAATGTCGGTTGGTACACTTGCGCTCATCCCCAACAACTCACACACTGCTTATAACGCCTCTTTGCTACTGCCTGCAAAATAATAGCACAGCCAGTTGTAAGCAACAGCCTGCACCGGAATCAAGGGGCTTTGGAATCTTCCTTATCGTCTTCCAGTTCATCCGACAGATCTGATAGATCTCCCAAATCAAACACATCCTCTTCATCTTCAGATAGCTTTCCATCGTCATCACGAAAATGGTCCAGGTCTTCCAGACTACCGAAATCTTCGTCATCACTGAGCAAACCATCAATTAATGGACCATCTGGCTCTTCCAGCTCATCTGCGTCAACCGGAGCCTCTTCTTCAACGGCAACAGCTTCATCCTGCTCTTCGTTCTCCAGTCGACGTGCTTCAGCAGCCTCATCCAGCTGTTGAATTTCCTGTTCCATAGCATCTCGGGCGGTGTTCATCTCGGCCCTGCGCCGGTTAATAAACACGTAGGCCACAGCAAAACCACCTATAACCAGAATACCAGGCAGACTCCAAAGCAGCATGGTACCAATTCCCAGTGAGTCCTTGTCGCTGCCTGATGGCTCATTCATCCAGTTATCCTTGGTCGCAGGCATCTCCTTAGCCCTTTGTTCCTGACGCTGTAAAGCTTGTTCCTTAGGGATCTCTGCGACGGTTTCGATCGCGAACTTGGCAGGGGGCAAATTCGGCTGAGGAGACGGTTCCGGTTGCACCATCACCTCGGCATCCATAGTCATAGGCTGAGTGGAGCCTATTGGAAAATTTAGCTGCTGAGGGGCAATTGTAATACCGTCCGCTAATGCACCCTGCAAATAAATATCAAGCTTTGGTTCCAATGTAACGGTATCAGCATAAGGTCCGACGTCAGCCTGCCAGTAACCAGAGACATTCCAGTTAAACTCCAGACTTTGTTGTACAGTGGCATTTTTGACCGTAGCCGTGACGGTTGACCGGCCAACGTCGATAGCTGGGTTATTGGCATAAATTCTAATTCGATAGTGGTTCCCTTCCACAGTGGTTTCGGCCGAGATATGTGCTTGTACAGAGATAGTTCTGGATATCCGGCGCTGAAAAGTCTGCCCATCCAGTGCCACTTCGAGAGTGTAATTTCCGGGTTGATTTAAAAAATGATCCAATGGCACAGAGAAACGATCACCGTTTAATACCATTTGAGCAACAATCAGGTTTTGACCTGGCTGGTCCGGAGAAGCTGTCAGATTAATATTCATCATCTGCAGAAATTCATCATCGTTCACATCCCCCTCACGGGAGTTTAGGAATGCCTCCAAACGGTTGTCCTGTCCTGGAAACATAACCACAGGCAGATTTTCCAGTACCAGCATCACATCGGAGACCACAGTGACCCGACTGTCTGCCTGGACACGCCCATCGATCACCCAGGCTCCTTCTGCCGGATTTTTAATCGTTACAAGGTCATATTTGTCCGTTGATTTCCAAGTCACCAAACGGGTGTCACTATCTGTTGCAAAGACCTCACCATCCGGACTGATCAACTTGATCGGCTTTGCCAGCGCTTCGCGAAACACCAGCACGGTCATTTCGTTAACATGACTATCAATTGTAAATGCATTTGCTTTGATTGGAACCTGTTCACTAGGTACCGCAGTATCAAAGATCCTCAAAAACACAGACATCAGGTCATCGGCATTGTTAACCTGCTCAGAAAGTCCCTGAGTCTGCATAGACAGCTGTCTAAGCAGAGGCAGATCCGCCTGTGCCGATAAAGCAATGGTATGAATAGGAGCCTGCTGGCGCCTGAAACGGGGTAATACCTGATTTAGTATTCGATTCCGTTCACGAATATTGGCCGCCAGCTCAGGTGAAATATCAGCCATTCCATCAGACAACAAAATGAACTGAGGATGCACACCATTACCACTGATCGTAAAATCAAAGGCAGACTTCTCAAGTACTGAGCCCAAAGCCGTGCGTTGACCCAATGAATTTATTTTGCTGGCCTGACGACGGGCATTTGTGCGCCACTGATCGTTGACGCTGCCATACGGTACCAACATGTTGACGTAGCGCCCAAAAGTCCAGACCCCGGCACGGGTGTCGTCGGGTAACAGATCAATCAATAAATTTAATGCAGGAATACGCAAATTATTGGGGTCGTTTTCCACCATGCTGCCGGAAATATCGATCAAAATTCGCACATCCAACGGCTGTCCCGAGGTTTCTGCAGCAGAAAACATCGGTGTACTCAGTAATAGCCACCACACAACCAGTGCACCAAAGCAGCTATTTTTAGTTTTATTCATGAACACATTTCCAATCTTAAAAACCAGCAGAAAACCATTCGATCATGAAATACTTACTTCCAGGGCACGACGTCCTTTCTCTGTAATGTGCCAGCGCATGCCTTTTTTCCCCATCGTTCGTCCAGCCAGATTACGAGCTACCATAATATTCAGAGTCTTCACCATAGTGGATTCATCTGTATTGGTTTCATGACACAATCCCGCCAGTGAGCGAAAAATATAACGACCGCTGCCCAGCGTTTTAAGCACGTTGGCGGTGGTGACGTCGAGCTCATCTTCTGGAGCCAAAGGGCCAAGATTATCATCAACGCCTGATTCCTGTTCTGTTTCGGTTTCGATCAGAGGCATCAGGTTATTTTGAATAATGCGTAGATCATGCTGTAAACGCTCGGCACTTTCTTTGGCACTGTGGGCTTCAGACAGAATACGATCCGAGACATTGACAATAAAAAAGCGGGATGCAATAGCTGCTATCAGACAGAACCCGGTAAAAATTAATAATCTCGACGGATCTCCCTGGCTCTCCAGGATCAGCTCACTGTTCACCAGATCAAGCAACACCGGCACCAGGAATGACGCACCAACCCCCACTACCAGACTTCTAGGCAGACTGGTGGTATCAGGGTCGTGCTGGCCCTGCAGGTAGAAGTTTACCAACCCACCAAATACACCTGCCAATAACATGACAGCAATGAGAATAAAAATATGATTGGCCATAAAAAATGCTCTCCCCGGGGCCTGTTTAAGTATTTGAGAGCTGCATCATAACCGTTCAACGCCAGGAAGAAATGACAAAAGTCTGATCAACCTTGTCAGGCGTATATTTCTGAGGAGGTATCATCCGTGACTTCTCGCGCGGCAGTTATCAAACAGTCTCTACCAAAAGTATCGGCAACTAATCGATTACCATTAGATAGGTATAGCATGTTTACGTGAAGCTACAAAAAAACACGTAAGGAATTTATGCGGCATTTTTTTGCCGCATAATAAAATTGAACAGGGATTACTCGGAGGACTGCCCTGCAGAATCAGGCACCTGTAGTTTACGACGACTCATACGTATGATCAGGGCTGCCACACCAGCAATGGTGACCAGAATAAAGGCAAGAATAGAAATCTGCATACGCTCCAGCACCAGAGCCAATGCGTTATCCAACCCTTTATCCAGACCGTCCAGAAAATCAAAGGCAGCCACTAATATCGCTGGCGCTATAAACTGTGCGGGCTCATGACCACGATAAGGGACAAAAATGATCACCGCCATCCACCCGAACACAATCCCTTTCAATTCAACTGGTTTGATACCACGCAATATACGTGACGCTGCCAGCATAAACACCAGACCAGCTGCGATATAAATCAGCCAGGCAACCATATAACTCTGTACATCGATCATAGTCGTTTCTTACATCGCCTTTGTTACAAGTTTATTGTTCAACCCATTGGATAATGTGTTCCTGCCAGTCATCTTCAGGTACTTCATCATCCTTCACTAATGGCTGACAGGTAACCGCAATACCTGCATCCGCGACACTGTCGGGACGACCACTGACCAATGGATGCCAGTCAGGCAATTCTTTCCCCTCAGCAATCAACCGATAACTGCAGGTGGTCGGCAACCAGTGAAACTGTTCAACATCCTCCGGCTTGAGCCACACGCATTCCGGAACCTTAATATGACGACTCTCATAACAGCTACAGCGACGATCTGCATCAAGATAACGGCATATCACACGGGTATAAAATACCTCTTCAGTTTCGTCATCCAGCAGTTTTTGCAGACAGCAACGGCCACAGCCATCACATAACGATTCCCACTCCTGCTGGTTCATTTGTGCCAGGGTTTTAGCTTTCCAGAACGGTGTTACAGCTGCCATGATAATTACAGGCCTTCATACCGATGGGAGGTGTCTTTATAGAGATCCAGCATATAATCATCTCTGGCTGGGGGCATTTGCAGATAAAACCCCTTTTCTTCGAGTTCAGACAGCACTTTACCAGCATCCACTCTGGCCATTTTCTTGTCTTCCGTCAGCAGCATGTCCATCACATGATCCGCACGGCCAAAAATCTGCATCAGGTCATCCGGCACCCGACTGAATTTTTCTGATTTACGGACGTACAAATACATCTCATCTTTGATGGCTGATTTATAAATACTCACCAGTTGTTTCATTGCGTCTGTTTATTCCGTGCTGTTAGTGGCGTTCCACTCGATGGTCAGTATATTCAGGATGTGTTTTCCGATAATGTCATACCGCCAACCGGTAAATGCATCCGTCAACTGAAACTCGCCAGTATAGGTACCGCTGCTGACAATGGCTTCCAATTGTTTTTTCCTCGCCAATAGCTCCACTGGTAGCTCCAGCTGAACAGCCAGTTCGGCAACAAACTCACGAACCTTTTTCAGCATCATGCCTTCTTCGATCTTCAAAGGTGCAGCAATCAACTCCGGATACTCAGAGCGTGGCGTCTGCTCGGCTTTTCTAGCCATGTCCAGAATTGTCTGGCCATAACGTCGGATAAGTCCCGGATATAGACCATGAATTCGATTCAACTGATTCAAGCTGTGAGGCTTGGCCGCTGCCAATTCGTATAACACGGCATCCCGCACCAGGCGGGTCCGCGGAATGTCTTTAGCCTGTACCAGGCGTTCGCGCCAACTGGCAAGCATTTTCAGAAAGCACAACCGGGCTCCACGAAGCTGCCATGCCTGTCGTATTTTCAGATAATATCTCTCGGGATCCTGTGGCAAACTCGATTCCACGACCCGATCAGAATCTTCCAATACCCAGTCAAACCTGCCCTGCTCCAGCAACGCGACTTCCTGTATCCGGAAAATCTGATGCAGATAGGCAACATCCATGGCCGCATAGTTTTTCTGGTTATCCGTTAATGGTCGCTGCAACCAATCAGAACGGGTTTCATCCTTCGGCAGATCAACTCCCAGTTCGTATTTCACCAGATTGGCGTAACCGATAGACATTCCCTGCCCTAAGAAAGACGCAGCGATCTGGGTATCAAATACAGAACGGGCTCTGGCATTGAAACAGCAATGAAAAATTTCTGCATCTTCAGAACAGGCGTGTAGAACCTTCACCACGGCTGGGTTTTCAAGCACTTGTTGAAACGGCAGAAAATCAGTGATCTGCAACGGGTCTATCAAATAGCTGTTGCGATCATCGGCGACTTGCAGCAATCCCAGTTTGGGGTAAAACGTCTTGGTGCGGATAAACTCTGTATCGATGGAAATAAATGGCAGCAAATTCCAGTACTCGCAACACTCTGCAAATTGCGTGTCACTATCCACCCAAACATATTGATCAGTCATCAATCCATCCATCAAACAACCTTTCTGGACTGTAACGCATGATGCAGGGTATGACCATCAACCTGATCAAGTTCTGCCCCCATCGGAATACCATGAGCGAGCCGGGTGATTTTAATCGCGTTATCACCCAGTTTCTGGCGTATATAGTGGGCGGTTGCTTCACCTTCCACGGTTGGGCTGGTCGCCAGTATCAACTCTTCGACCTGTCGCTGCTCGATCTGTTCAAATAACAAATGCAGCCCTATCTCCTCCGGACCAATACCATCAATAGGAGAAAGATGTCCCATTAGTACGAAGTAAACACCCTCATAAATGCCAGTACTTTCAATTGCGCTCAGGTTGGCTGGTGTTTCAACCACACAGATTTGTTGCTGGTTCCTCAGCTCATCACTGCATATATGACAAATATCAGCTTCGCACAGTAATCGGCACTGCTGACAATGGGAAACCCCGGAAAGGGTATTCCGTAACTGATCAGCCAATCGCAGCGCACCATCACGATCACGTTCAAGCAGATGCAGCGCCATACGCTGGGCAGACTTCAGACCCACACCTGGTAATACCCGCAGCGCCTGAATCAGTTTTTCGGTAAGAGGACTATAGGTGGCCATTAGAACGGAAACTTCATTCCCGGAGGTAGCTGCATTCCCTCAGTCATGGACGACATTTGGTCACGACTGTTCTCTTCTATCTTGCGAACTGCGTCATTGACCGCAGCAGCCAGCAGATCTTCAATTAATTCCTTATCTTCTGACATCAGGCTCTGGTCCAGTTCAACTTTTTTGACATCGTGACGTCCGGTCATCACCACTTTTACCAACCCGGCACCAGCTTCACCTGTCACTTCTGCATTGGCCAGTTCTTCCTGAGCCTTCTGCATTTGCTCCTGCATCTTCTGGGCCTGCTTCATCAGGTTACCCATATTGCCTTTAAACATAGTAATTCTCCTGAGTCTACGACTTCGTTGACTGTAAATATTAAATGGGTTGCTCGGTCGGCCGTACCGTTGTTTCATCCAGTACAGCACCAAAATTTTGCTCCAACGCCTGTACGATGGGGTCATTTTTCAGACTGACAATAGCAGCCTGTCGGGCCTCTTCCAGTTTTCTAGCCCGATACTGGCTAGGAGTCTCCTGCTCTGTTTCAGCAAACGTAATATCCACCTTGCGAACAGTAAAGCCAACCTTTTCCAGTGCCGCCAGTAATTGTTCGTCATGACGGGGGTTATAGACATTTTCGTAGTCACTGGGAACAGTTAAATCCAATACCGAATCATGAACATCATTCCACTGCGCATGACTGAACAGGCTTTGAGGCATACCTTTCAGATCCAGCTGCCAAAACACTTGCACCCAAGGTAATTCCGTCAAATTCCGGCATGGCTCCGACTCAGCAACGACAGTCTTAGGTTCCGCCGTTGCCGGCTCTTCTACCACGGATTCAGGTACCCGAACAGCAGTCTGTGCTGGCGATCCTGACATAAACTCAGCCAGGTCTTCTGGAAAGGGCGCAGGTTCAGGCATCTGCGGAGGGGCATTGTCATATTCCACGAACGGTATCATGCCATCTGAGGGATTCGCTCCCAAAACCGGCATTTCATGAATTGGCTCTGGCTCTGGCTCTGGCTCTGGCTCTGGCTCTGGCTCTGGCTCTGGCTCTGGCTCTGGCTCTGGCTCTGGCTCTGGCTCTGGCTCTGGCTGGATATTGTCACGGACCGGAACCCCAGAAGACAATACATTCTCTGCCGCCAGGGTAGCATCACCCTGGACAGATACTAATTCAGGCTTTTTTTCTGCAGGTACGCCTTCTGTTCGAGCAAGAGGCGAGGATTCAGCTGGCGAATGTAAATGCTCCGGTTCATCTAGTTCAGGCAGAGGTGGCAAGTCACCGGCAACTGGCTCAGGTGAAAAGACCAACATCCGCAGCATGGCCATTTCAAAACCGGATTTCATATCCGGCGCCAACGGCATGTCCTTGCGTGCGATCATGCCGATCTGGTAATACATTTGAATATCTTCGGCAGTGTTGGCCGCTGCAATTGCCTGAATGGCCGCCTTCGTACCTTCACTGTTATCGATGACATCCGGAACAATCTGTGCAATTGCCACCTGGTGCAACACACTCAGAATATCTGCCATGAGGGCAATATAGTCGGGTGAAAACTCTGCCACCTGATCTATCTTTGCCAACATGCTTTTGGCATCCCTACGGGTCAGGGCGTCCAACAAGCCGAAAATCTGCCGCCGATCCATAGTTCCCAGCATGGCACTGACATCGCCCTCAGCGATACGCCCCTGGCCATAAGCAATTGCCTGATCAGTCAGACTCAGAGCATCACGCATACTGCCATCAGCAGCCCGACTCAACAGCCACAGGGCACTCTCTTCATAATCGATTTGTTCCTGCGCAAGAATATGCTGCAGGTATCTGACCACCTGCTCCGATGACATATTTTTGAGATTGAACTGCAAACAGCGTGACAATACAGTCACCGGCAGCTTCTGTGGATCCGTGGTAGCCAACAGGAATTTCACATGTGGCGGCGGTTCTTCCAGTGTTTTCAACAACGCGTTGAAACTGTGATTGGACAGCATGTGCACTTCGTCAATGAGGTAAATCTTGTAACGCCCACGAGTCGGTGCATATTGCACATTGTCCAATAATTCGCGAGTGTCTTCGACTTTGGTTCTGGACGCCGCATCCACTTCGATCAAATCCACGAAGCGGCCTTCATCTACTTCAACACAGGCAGCACAGACACCACATGGATCAGCACTGACCCCCTGCTCACAGTTCAGACTCTTGGCAAACAGTCTTGCAATGGTGGTTTTACCAACGCCGCGTGTACCGGTAAACAGGTAAGCATGATGCAGACGATCATTCTGTAATGCATTGATGAGTGCTTTAAGCACATGCTGTTGCCCTACCATCTGCGAAAATGTTTTGGGTCGCCATTTACGAGCAAGAACCTGATAACTCATTAACCGTTTTACCACTGAACAAGTGAGCGCCTATGCTAGCCAGTTCAGCTCGAATACGCCAGTCGAAAGTCGGCAAAACTGTCGTAACCAATTGATTTATAAGGTATCAGTAAAAATAAAAATGAAGAAAATTGGAGACAGACGAACCAGCCACACCCCGGCACATAACGTCCCTGCTACCGTTGCTCCCTTCCGGGCCTGGCGGGGTTCACAGATGGTTATTGCGGGGGGACCGGTCCGCTGCCATAACTGACAGGGGATCCCCTGGCGAAGGTC
This sequence comes from Gynuella sp., assembly GCF_050297175.1. Classification (NCBI taxonomy): domain Bacteria; kingdom Pseudomonadati; phylum Pseudomonadota; class Gammaproteobacteria; order Oceanospirillales; family Saccharospirillaceae; genus Gynuella; species Gynuella sp. The sequence continues at coordinate 96,043 of NZ_JBNKSF010000029.1, forward strand.
GCGCATTATGCAGATTTAGCCCGCTGGACGCAAGTGCTTGATTCGCCTTTTGTTTTTTTGAACTTCGTGAGTTATTTCAAGAACCTGTGATGGCCTGGGAACTGCCGCTTGCGAACCCCATCACGCTCAATAGACGCGAAGCCATAGCTCCAGCAACACAAATGCTTTAACGCCCTCCTGAACGAGGCCCCTCAAAGCGAGAAACAGTCATTTTTTTCGTCCCAAAGGGCATTTAGTTCTACTTGAGTCGCAATGGTACGGGATGGAAACCTCTGATCCTCCCAAAAACAATAAAGCCCCACAGACTCGCCACTGTCTGCAGGGCATGCATTTACAGTACTGAATGTTCAGCTACTACACGAAATCAGGGAATCTCCTGCCATTTCTGCACGCTGTATCCGTTGCAACTCCACTGTTTGAGGGAAGCGCCGTTGGCATTGTTCCAGTCGTATACATCAAGACATTTTTGACTGTTGCGATTCTGCAGCTGGAAATAACCATTGCCGGCATCCACTTTTTTCCACTGCTGGTTGTTACCCCCCCAACAATCCCATTGGTTAACATTTGCTCCGTCTTCGGCACTCTGACCGTAAACATCAAGACAACGATTACTGTGCATGGCTTTCAATTGAAAGTACTGGGAATCCAGACTTTCATACACAAACGCCTGGTTATCAGCACCGTTACATTCTTGCTGCACCAGATCCACGCCATTAGCAGTACCACCATCGACACTGGTATCGATATTGGCACACTTACCACTGAACGCCGACTTCAGACTGCTGTATCCGCTGATACCGTTGGCGAAAGGGACACCGAAATTCGGCGTGCCATCGGCGTTCCAGGTAATGACTTTGGCGCGGGTATGGCGGTTGGGATCATACAGCGGTTCTCCTGAAATATTTTCATAATCACGAGCGTGATAGATCATGATATCGACAGAATCATCCGCTGACCGGGTAAATGAATTATGACCAGGGCCAAACTGACTGGTAGACGCATTACTGCTAAACACAGGCTCAGGATTCTTGTGCCATGAAGCTGGATTCAACAGGTCTGCATTCTGGTCTGCGGTCAACAAGCCAAGCTTATAGTTCTTATCCGTTGCACTGGCGGAAAAGGTGACAAAAATGCGTCCGTTTCGTTTCAGGATGGCCGGCCCTTCATTGACGTTATGACCAATTTTTTCCCAACTGTATTCGGGTGTCGCAATCATAGTCTGAGTGGAGATATCAATTGTCCACGGGTTGATCATACGGGCAATATACAGGCTGCTGTTTCCGCCAGGAGGAATTTGTGCCCATAGCAGGTATCTTTGATTGTTGTGCACGAAGGTGGTTGAATCCAGTGCAAAAAAGCGCGACTCATTACCCATGCCGTCAACTTTGAGTTCACCTTTTTCCGTCCAGCTGCCAGTAAGCGGATTAGTCGCAGTATTTTCCAGCACGTAGATTCGAATATCCCAAATATCATTTGCTTCCGAAGCCGCGTAGTAGATGTACCATTTACCATCGACCCAGTGCAGCTCAGGTGCCCATACAAAGCCGCTCATCGGTCCACTGTCCGGTTGATTCCAGGCAGTAACTTCGGTAGCACTGCTCAATCCCTGAATACTGGATGCTCGCCGCAGAATGATCCGGTCATAGTCTGGAACCGAGGCAGTGAAATAGTAGTAGCCATCGCTGTGTTTATAAACCCACGGATCAGCCCGTTGCAATATCAGCGGATTGGTGAATGTTTCTGCAAAGGTTGCCGTAGATTGCACCGACAACATCAGCCCAAGAAACAGAGTCAATAATATCTTTTCAACCACGCTTGCAAATTTGAGTGTCATAAATTTTCTCACTTGCTTGTCTGAATTCACAAAACCTGAAGCGCTATAGGATCTTGGGGTAGCGGATAAATGAAGATGCACACGACAATACATAAACCCACAAATAAAATAATAGGTCTCTGCCAGGATATCACCCACACCGCTTAAGCCGGACAAAAGTAATACATCAAGATAAAAAACATCAAGATGACAAGACCGGAGAAAAACCCTAAAAATCCATACAGCACATCAATTTTTTATTGTTGTTATCTTGACTGCCATTTCTGATACCAGATCCAAAAATAGCGGTAATCAAAAGGACAAGATGCTTTATGTATAATCAAGGCATTCTGACATTAAAACCATGCATCGACAGAATAGCCACTATATACATATTCATAGCACTAAATTGTCAACGGTAGGATAAAAGGCTGACCCGCCCACTCTCTGTCCGACGAATAAATCTGCATATAGTGAGCATTGCTGTCACAAATACCTTTAATCTCCACTCTCCTGACCTTAAAATCGCCCACCACAGTTCAATCAGAGTTTTTCATGTACAGCATTAAAGAGATGTTCTACTCACTTCAAGGTGAAGGGGCACATACCGGCCGGCCGGCCATTTTTCTACGTTTTAGCGGCTGCAACCTTTGGAGCGGCCAGGAAAAGCATCGCAGTGAGGCGATTTGCCAATTCTGCGATACGGATTTTATCGGAACCGATGGCCAGAAGGGTGGCAAGTTCAAAGACGCCACAACACTGGCCGACACGGTATTGCAGCTCTGGCCAGCAGATCAACAAAACCGTTATATTATCTGCACAGGAGGAGAACCGGCATTACAGCTGGATACTGAGTTGATTGTGGCACTCAAAGACCTGGGGTTTGAGATTGGCATAGAAACCAATGGCACTCTGCCGCTACCGGAAGGGATTGACTGGATCTGCGTCAGCCCAAAAGGGCGCTCTACGGTCGTTGTCAAACAATGCCACGAGCTGAAATTGGTCTATCCACAAGCTGATGCCATGCCAGATCGGTTTACGGATATCGATGCCGGCGTTCGTTATCTGTCCCCTAAAAACCCATATAACACCGATCACCTTATCATTTCGGAACAGAGTTCGACCCAGGCCTGCATTCAATACTGCCTGACACATCCGCAATGGCGGTTGTGTCTGCAGACCCATAAAATTTTAAAAATCGACTGATTTTCTGATTAGACAGATGAATAGCACGGCTATCAAAGAGATCGTTCTGATCTCTTTGATAATCAGGCCGAGACTCGACAGGCTCATTCGAAATCTTGTTGAACACCATGTGCCTTACAAGCTTTCTGCCAATGCAATTTCTTCTGAGCACAATTCTGTTAACCCAGTAAAAATATCCTCTCAATGTACAGATGATCGGATCAATTCACAGACAACAATTCCAACCGTGACAGGTTACCGGCTTTGACATCTGTTCTGGCGGCACAAAGCAAGAGCCTGGCTGATTCAATCTCTGGTGACTCCAGTACCCGTGCTTTAAAAGCAGTAGCGCGATTATTGGCCAGAGTCAAAAGCTGGTCAGTCTGTTGTTCAGTCAGTGGGGCTTCGGCACCAATATCGGCCGGAATAACAACCGGACATATTTTCACCCGCAAACCTGGTTTATCCATCATCAATCGGCTCAACTGGTCAACAAATAGCTGCTGTGATTCACCCACCTCAACCTGTGCAGTCTCATATGGCAGATCCTCAAAACGCACTTTCAGCGCATAAGATCCAGCCGCCATAGAGACCTTGACTACCTGCGCGTAAGGGACAAAAGTATTGATCAGATAATTTCTGGTTTGCATCATAACGGCTTTTTTAACGACCAGCCCCAAAATATACTGCACACCAAAACTGGGGTCTTCAAGATCTCCTTTCACGGGAACCTTCAAGTGAATATCACCATGTCGGTCCTTGAGCATTCCCAAAGCCACGTTCAGGGGAACGGCAGTTTGTCCAATAATATTGGTTTCTTCAGATTGATTCTGGCTGGCGGTAAAATCCGCACCTCTGATCGTCACATCCGCAACTGAGTCAATTTTTGATGCCCGAATAGTCCCATTGAAGTCTGTATCCAGTTGTCCAGCTTTAAATTCAAAGTCCAGGGCTTTAGCCAGATAGCTACGAACATCCGGTAACGAAAACTCCGCTATGTGTGCCTGAATATTCGCATTAACATCATCCCCGAAAGGCTGCACATCGCCATTTACGGCAAAGTTGAAGTAGCTGTCATCCTTTAATTCCAATGCATAATCAATATATTGCTCGGTATTCTGCATATCGATATTGGTTATGGACAAGCGGGTTACTTCAAGACGCTTTTTAAACGCTGGATGCTGGTTGCCGTCTTCAATCTCTATCTGCCAGGGTTGAGAATTTTCTATTTTCCCAATTCGAACGCCCGGAACAGGTTCAGCGGCCTGCGCGGCCTCCGTTTTTTCCGTTTCAAGGACCTCCTCTACTTCAGTGGTTTCCTGCCCAGTCGCTGTGTCACTCAGTTCAACCAGATTTGCGAGTCCTGAATCATTTAAATAGACATTGAAACGACTGGCACCAATACCAACATGACCGATGGTCAAAACATTTGAAGCGAACTCGAACGGCGCCAGTTCAAGTTCTTGTATGTCAATCAATGCGCTCTTTTTTTGTGCCTCACCATCCTGTTTTGGCGAGGAAAATACGATATCACTGAACATCATGACAGGTGTCTGGTAACTGACATCATTTCCAATCAGAGAAACTTCCCCCGGTTCCGGTTCAAAACTTCCCAGCGAAGCCAGAATATCATCAGAGGCCGCTGGGCGAATCAGCAGACCAGTCAGAACCGTTTTCAACTGTCCCTTCATTTTCATTTCTCCGTCAGCGGGAACCTCCAGCTGCCAATGAGTGAGATTCATCTGCAGATCCTGCATGGAAGCGTTCACATCATTATTCTGATAACCAAGCTCGTTTAGACCTAGCATAACCTTTGAGTCAGTCAGATTCAGAGCCTGGGCACTCTGATGAATGTTTGCCTCTAGTGCCAGCGCCACCTCTCCGGCAATCCGATCTGATTGCTGCGGTAGCAGATACTGATAATTCGCCAGATTCAGCTGCTTCAAATTCAGATCAACTTGAGCGGAGAGGTTTTCTGGTCGATAGTCCACCTCAGCATCAATCGTTAAGCTGGCACCGTTAATTAACAGCCTGCCGGAGATATCCGAACGACCGGCGCTGTTTTGATAACGACTTTGAGTAATATTCATCTGCTCAATGATTACGGTGTTAACCTGATCCAGATAAGTAAAAGACAGCGTTATATTGTTCAATTCAATATCCGGCGCGAGAAACAGCAGTCCCCCACTTTCTTCATTTTCAACTGTTGTTGACGGTGCAGCAGCCTCCGGTGGTGTATCTGACCCGGTTGTATCAAAATCAAACCCTGCTACAGATACCTGCTGCCCGCTATAACTACCGGCTACTGTCAGCCCCTCCATGTAGACCTTGGTTACCTGTACTTCACGAAATAGCATCCGAAACAGGCTGTAGCGAAGCTCAAGACTCTGCAGCTCCAGCGGGGTTTCCTGTCCTTTGAGTAATTGAAGCTGACGGATATTGATGACAGAACGGAACGGATTTAATCGAATAGCACTATCGTCTGTCAGATGAATACCTGATGGCTCTAACAGATGATTCAATGTGACTCTCGAAATCGCTGGAGAGAATATCCAGATCGACAGACAAATCAGTATTAGCAGCGCAGCAAATAGTATGGAAACTCGTTTTAGCCAAATCATTTTTTCTTTCGCGGGTCAGTAGAAGAGGAAATTGTAGCGTCACCTGTATTCATTAAGATGACATGCTATCGATCATATCAGCCGCAGCAGAAAAAGACAGCGTGAACCAGGCACCGATTTCAGCGTCTGCGACTTGTTTTTATTTGTCCATTGGCTAGTCTTCCAGGTTCAAAAATTGGAACGATAAAATAGTCATGACACTTAAGTATTTTCTGTTAGGTATGCCAGTTCTGGTAGCAGTTTCATTTACCAGCTGCCAGGAAATTAATAATGTTGATGAGCAGACATCGGACCAGACGGAGGACTCTAGTAACCAGGAATCTTCCAAAGACCCGTCATGGTATAAACCTGCTGTCGGCGTGCGCTGGCAGTGGCAATTACAGAAAACCCTGGATATAAACTATAACGTCGATATTTATGATATCGACCTGTTCGATACCAGCAAAGAGACCATAGCCACACTGCAAAGTACTGGGAAAAAAGTCATCTGTTACTTCTCTGCAGGATCCTATGAAGACTGGCGCGACGATGAAAATCAGTTCAACGAAGCAGATAAAGGCGCCAAGCTGGATGATTGGGAGGGTGAGCGCTGGCTGGATATTCGCTCCAGCAATGTCCGTCGTATCATGACTAAGCGGCTTGATCTGGCAAAAGAAAAAGGCTGTGACGGCGTTGAGCCAGATAACATGGATGGTTATCAAAACAATCCCGGCTTCAATCTGACAGCCAACGACCAATTGGATTACAACCGGTTTATCGCCACTGAATCCCATCAACGTCTATTATCCGTTGGCTTGAAAAATGATCTTGATCAGGTAGCGAAACTGGTGAGTTATTTCGATTTTTCAGTGAACGAGCAATGCTTCGAATATGATGAGTGTGATCTGTTGAAGCCATTTATTGATGCCGGAAAACCGGTTCTGAATGCGGAATACAATAGTAAGTATCGCAACAATACTAATACTCGCAACAACCTGTGCAACCAGTCAGTCAACATGCAGTTCAGCACACTGATATTGCCAATTGCGCTGGATGACAGTTATAGAGACAGCTGTCTTACCCCTTAATAACTTTGTATTCTCAGGTCTTCGCGACCAAGACAGCCGGGAACCTAAGGTTCCCGGCTACTACAATCAAATACAAGTAGTCCCAGGGTTAATGGTTTTGAGGATCTTTAAGCTTCACGATACCTAAAGATTTCAAAATCATCCGTTCATATAACGGTTCACTGACACCGGTACGGACTTTTCTCAAGAAATATTTCTCAAACGCAACTTTGGCCACATGCACCCATTTCCCGCTTTTCATCCAGTTCACATTTCTTGGAGGAATTTGCGGCATGGCAACAAACGCTACGCCAGTATCCCCCATATCCGCCAGACAAATTGCATTCCAGGTGGCTTTGGCTTTCTCCGGTTTATCGTCCAGTCGGGCACGTATATTATGTGCCGTTGCTGTCACCATGCTCTCAATCATAAAGCCGGTCTTCGGCACACCGGTGGGTACAGGTGTTGGTTTTTTAGGAGCAATAGCCACCGCCACCCCGATTCCCCAAATATTCCGATAGGTCGGATTGCATTGGTGCTCATCGATGATGACAAAGCCTCTTGGGTTAACCAGTCCCTCTATCCCTTTCAAAGCATCGATACCGGTAAAAGCCGGTAACATCATGGAGTACCCAAAAGGCAACTCATGACGTTTTTTCTCCTGCCCAGTGTCATCACACTCGATGACATACATGATGCCATCTTCAACTTTCTCAACTTTGGCATTACAGATCCAATCAATATGGCGACTGCGTAGCTCGGACTCCATCATAGTCTTACTATCGCCAACACCGTCCAAACCCAAATGGCCAATATAAGGCTCTGGAGTGACAAACGTCATGGGCACCTGATCACGCATTTTTCGATCACGTAGATCCTTATCCATAATAAAGGCAAATTCATACGCCGGTCCAAAGCAGGAGGCTCCTTGTACTGCTCCAACGACTATTGGCCCGGGTTGCTCGACAAATTTCAGCCATTCATCCCGTGCGGCCTCGGCATGATCTACATGACAGACAGATTGGGTATAGCCCTCTGGTCCCAAACCTGGGATTTCGTCAAATGCGAGTCGTGGACCGGTTGAAATAATCAAATGGTCATAACTGACGGTTGCACCGGTATTCAGTTCTATCAGATTCTGCTCGGGCACAATTCTTATTACGCTGGCAACGATCAGTTCTACTTTACGTTTTTTAAGCGGTCCTGCCAGCGGTACGGTAATTTCCTCTCGTTTTCGCCAGTTAACTGCTATCCAGGGATTGGAAGGAACAAAGTGAAAATAATCCTTGTCACTGATCATGATTACCTGATCTTTTGATCCGACAATATCTTTCATTTCAAATGCCATGGGCATTCCGCCCAGACCAGCACCGATAATTACAATAGCCGCCATTACCTCTCTCCTTTTTTCAAAATTGTTATGGTTATTAATGATGGGAGAACAACCGAGTTTCAGTGTAGATCAATTTAATAAACAATAATTTAGAATTAACTAATATAAAAAGCAATGAAAAATATAGATACTTACAAAATTGAACGTCCAATAAATTCATTTACGCATGATAAAAAACAACGGAGATAGACCAAAAACCCCAGATACAGTCGGGAGAATCAGCACATATGATACATCTCGCATACAGAGATCAGCATTGGAAAGTAAAAACAAAGGGAAGGTATATTATAACAGCTAAAAAAAAGGCGCCTATTGGCGCCCCTTTCTACAGATTTTAGTCCTGCTTCCAGGCTACCACGGTTTCGTAGCCATATTCATCAAGCCAGGCATCCAGCTCTTTTGGATTACGGCGTTTTTTCTCAACTGTCTGTTGAGTATGAGGATTGGTATACATACCAATTTCCAGTTTGGGCTGTTCTTTTTTTACGACAACCGCCTTTTTTCCGCCTTTAGCAGACTTACGTTTTCCAGAAACAAGACCATTTTCACGCGCATAAAGCTTGCCCATCAGCTCTTTAATTTCATGGAAACTACCTGGTTGGATCGCTTCACCAGACAGTTTTTCAAGCCATTTGTAGATATCCACGCTTTTTAGCAAAAACAGGTCATATTCGGTCAGACCGTATTCATCAAAAATACGCTGCAGAGCTTCGTCAAAGGCGTTAAACCCTTCTTCCCGCCTAAGCGCTTCCTGCTTCCTGCGTTCCAGTTCTTCAATATTTTTTTTCAGTTCCTGAATCTGCTTATCGTAATCGACGTCGATCATATTCGACTCCTGTATATTCTTACTTTTGCGTCAATGGCTTCATATGTGGAAATAAAATTACATCTTTAATTGTGCTTGCATCATTAAAGAACATAATTAACCGGTCAACTCCGATACCCTCTCCCGCCGTCGGAGGCAGCCCATACTCCAATGCGTTGATGTAATCTGCGTCATAGAACATAGCTTCATCATCGCCGGCATCTTTTTCTGCTACCTGTTGTTGAAAACGTTGAGCCTGATCGATTGGATCATTCAATTCAGAAAAGCCATTGGCCAGCTCACGCCCACCAATGAAAAATTCAAAACGATCCGTGATTAATGCATTCTGGTCATTGGCACGTGCCAGTGGTGAAATTTCAGCGGGATATTGGGTAATGAATATCGGGCCTTTCAGATTTTCTTCTACGGTAGCCTCAAATATCTCAGTTTGAACCTTACCGATACCCCAGCTGTCTTTCACTGAAATACCCAGTTTAGTCGCCACTTGAGTGGCATTTTCAACAGTGGCGAGATCATCAGGCGTCAAATCGGGGTTATAATGCAGAATGGATTCCACCATGCTCATACGTGCAAACGGCTGCGAAAAGTCATATTCCTCACCCTGATAGACGATCTGCAGTGACCCCAGAATATCCAAAGCCAGTTTACGCAGTAACGCTTCAGTCAAATCGATCAGATCGTTGTAATCTGCATACGCCTGATAGAATTCGAGCATGGTAAACTCAGGGTTATGTCGGGTAGACACTCCTTCATTACGGAAGTTCCGATTGATCTCAAACACCCGTTCAAAACCACCCACAACAAGACGCTTCAAATAAAGCTCAGGGGCGATCCGCAGGTACATGTCTATATCCATGCTGTTATGATGGGTAATAAACGGTTTAGCGGTAGCGCCACCAGGAATCACCTGTAACATCGGCGTTTCAACTTCCATGAAGTCGCGCGACTTAAGGAAATCACGGATAGCGTCGATGATCTTCGACCGTGTCACAAACGCTTTGCGGGTCTCATCGCTCATGATCAGGTCAACATAGCGCTGACGGTATTTCATCTCCTGATCTGACAGTCCATGGTACTTATCCGGCAATGGCCGCAGAGATTTGGTCAGGATCCGGAAGTCACTCAACTGTTCGATATTCACGTACAGTTCACCTTTACCGGATTTGTGCAGCTCTCCTGTGGCACCGATGATGTCGCCGATATCCAGCAACTGCCAGTCATCGCTCTCTTTTTGCAACGGTTTGCCAACATAGACCTGAATAACAGCGTCGGAACCATCCCGGATGGCGACAAAAGGGCCACCACGACGAACAACACGTCCGGCAACGGCCACTTGAATCTTCTTCTCAACCAAAGCATCTTTATCCAATTCACCGTACTCGGCCTGCAGATCGGCGGCCATGTGTTTTCGACGGAAATCGTTGGGGAATGCAACGCCTCTTAATTCAGCAAGTTTGTTCAGCTTCTGCTTACGCTCGGCAATGATATGATTTTCTTCAGAATGATTTTGCTGATCAGACATAACGAATAATTTCCAATATGCAATGGTTTGGTTGTTAAAGTCCGGTTGAAGGTATCAACCGGAGAGTAAGTCCGGATATTTTTCAATATCCGGACAACGCCTCAGGAGCCGGATTTAAAGCCCCTGTTTGAGCGATGCTTCGATAAAACGATCCAGATCACCGTCAAGAACAGCCTGTGTATTCCGGGTTTCAACGCCGGTGCGCAAGTCCTTGATTCGGGCATCATCAAGCACATACGAACGAATCTGACTGCCCCAGCCGATATCTGACTTACTGTCTTCCACGGTCTGGGCTGCTTCATTCCGCTTCTGTAATTCAAGCTCATACAACTTGGCCTTAAGCTGCTTCATGGCTTGATCTTTGTTTTTGTGCTGTGAACGGTCATTTTGACATTGAGTAACCAGACCGGTCGGCAAGTGGGTAATCCGAACTGCAGATTCAGTCCGGTTAACGTGCTGACCACCGGCTCCGGAAGCACGATAGACGTCAATACGCAGATCTGCCGGATTAATTTCAATATCAATATTGTCGTCCACTTCGGGAGATACGAATACCGAAGAAAAAGAGGTATGACGTCGGTTACCGGAATCGAATGGCGATTTTCGTACCAGCCGGTGAACACCCGTTTCGGTCCGCAACCACCCATAGGCGTATTCACCTTCGAAGCGTATGGTGGCGGATTTGGCACCGGCCACTTCACCAGCGGAGTATTCCATCAGTTCGGTTTTGAAGCCTTTGTCTTCACCCCAGCGCAAGTACATCCGCAATAGCATTTCGGCCCAGTCCTGGGCTTCTGTACCACCAGATCCCGCCTGGATATCAAGATAAGCGTTATTAGGATCCATGGGATGGGCAAACATGCGACGGAACTCCAGTACCGCCAGTTGCTGCTCCAGCTTTTCCAGTTCTGAGGAAATATCCGCCACGGCGGCTTCATCGTTTTCCTCAACCGCAAAATCCAATAATTCTGCGCTGTCTGACAAACCGGAATCCAGATCCTCGATGGTTTTAACGATGGCTTCGAGACTAGAACGCTCCTGACCCAGCTTTTGGGCATTTTCAGGGTCGTCCCATATTTTGGAGTCTCCGAGCAATAATTCGACTTCGGTCAGTCGTTCTTTCTTATTTTCGTAGTCAAAGATACCCCCTAAGCACGCTGGTGCGCTCAGTCAGGTCCTTGATCTGTTCTCGAATTGGATTAACTTCCACGTATATTTTTCCTTTCGCTATTTGCTTTTAAAGCGGTCAAATAAAAGGGAGGCGGATATTATCGGATTCAGGATTTAATTTGTAGCAGAAAGAATAAATTTTAACAGTTTTATAAATCCAATTATTTATCCAATAAGGATTTATATCCGCTTAATTTCGTAATACGACAAAGCACTGACAAATAAATCAAAATATCCGATCTGATTCCTGATGATCACTTAGGGGAATACTGGCTGAATATATTCAAGCATTAGTTGCAAAGATATATTTCCCCGAAATTCATTAATATCCAGTTTATACGCACATTGAATTTTAGGCGCCTGTGTCGGCCAGATATTTAAATCCACATTAAACGCAATAGCATCAATCAATAAGTCAGAACCCTGCGGAGATAATGTCAGTTTTAAATGTTTCTGACCGACAATACGTTGTTGAACGATGTTGAAATACCCATCAAAGCAGGGTTCAGGAAATGCCTGTCCCCAAGGGCCTGCGTTGCGTAACAAATCAGCAAGCTCCAGGTTAAAATCACTGACTCCCAACTCCCCGTCACTGGCAACTTGTGCAACCAGTTGATCGGACTCAAGCTGCCGGCGAACCTCTTCGTCAAAAGCCTGCTGAAAGCGTTCAAAATGCTCTGCACGGACCGTCATACCCGCAGCCATGGCATGCCCCCCGAATTTAGCCAATACCTCAGGGTAACGCTTGGCGACCGCATCAAGGCCATCGCGAATATGAAAACCGGGAATTGATCGGGCTGACCCTTTGAGATTACCATCTTCTGCCTGTGCGAAGGCAATGGTTGGTCGATGTACTCTGTCTTTGATGCGCGAGGCCAAAATACCGATTACGCCTTCATGCCAATCGGGTTGATAAAGACAAACTCCCCACGGCAGCCCCTCGGCATCGGTATCCGCTTCAAACTTTGCCAAAAACCCCAATGCCTCCTTCTGCATGCTCTGCTCAATCGCCCGCCGGTCAATATTCATATCATTGAGCAATACCGCCAACTCACGCGCACGGTAAGGATCTTCAGCCAGCAGGCATTCAATGCCAAGAGACATGTCATCGAGCCTGCCGGCGGCATTCAGGCGCGGACCGACTGCAAATCCCATATCGGCAGCAACCACCTGCTGATAGTTTCGACCGGCCACTTCAAGCAAGGCCAGAATACCGGGACGGGCTTTCCCGGCACGAATACGGGCAAGCCCTTGATGTACAAAAATACGGTTGTTCTGATCCAAAGGCACCACATCTGCGACAGTCGCAAGCGCAACAATATCAAGATAATCAGCCAGATTAGGCTCGCGAAGGCCCTGCTCCTCAAACCAACCGGCTTGTTTCAATCCGGCCTTTACCGCTGCCAGAAGGTAAAACGCCACTCCGCAGCCGCAAGTGGCTTTGCTGGGAAAAGGACAGTCGTGTTGGTTTGGGTTGACGATGGCATTGGCATCGGGCAGCTCAGCCCCCTGCAGGTGGTGATCGGTTACCAGAACATCCACCCCCAAACGACGGGCGACAGCCACCCCCTCAATACTGGATATGCCGTTATCAACCGTCATGATCAGGTCGGGATTCATGCTGTGTGCCACCTGCACAATCTCAGGGCTAAGACCATATCCGAACTCAAATCTGTTTGGCACCAGATAGCGAACATTACTCGCACCGAGCGCTTTGAGCACCAGCACAGACAACGCCGTTGAAGTGGCACCATCGGCGTCAAAATCACCTACCACCACGATGTTGCTTTGGCTCTGAATATGACGAACCATCAGTGCGGCTGCCTCTTCAATGCCTTTCATTTGTCGGTAACTCAGTAACTGTTGAGTGCCCTTTTCCAGTTGCTGCAGGGTTGCAATTCCGCGATTCTGATAAATAGTCCGCAGGATATTAGGTTCAGCCGGATCCCAATCAGAGAGTTCAGCCAATGGCGTTCGACGTACAATTTTTTTTTCGGTAGTGGTCATAGTGACAGGTATGGGTATTGTAAGAGGATATATATAAAGTGCTCATTTGAGCTGGATGACAGCACACTAACCATTGAAATCCTATCTTTTTGAGGCTGCCGTTTTATGGTTGCGCTGCTGCTCTTTGGATCTTTTTCGTTTCTGTTCCTGACGTTTTTGCAGTTTCATCAACCACCTTAGCACCAAAAACACGGCAACCATGGCAACGACGATGATCGCGATGGTCAGTAAACCACCAACCCCATCCACCTGATTGTTATAGCGCCTGATTGCAGTCAACCGGTCTGACTGTATCGCCGTTGAGATCTGCGGAATAAAATTTACAAGCCCAAACATAAAGATAGAAAACCTTATTATTTTCTGTCGACCATATAGTCATAAGACCGGGCGGATATTCTATAGTTCCACCCGCATGGTAACAAAATAACAAATGTCAGACATTCATTAACGTTTATTGGCTGCCAGCAGAATTTCCCGGATCTTGGCAGTAACTTTTTCGCGCGCATTCTCAGGCCCGGATAAGGTCACTCCCTGGTTTTCCACAAGCCCGTTTTCCAAACTATACACCCAGGCATGCACATTCACTTCCTGGCCTTTGCTCCAGGCATTTGACAACACGGTTGTTTCTGCCACGTTCAATGCCTGCGCCAGAGCATTGATCCGACACATCACATGATTTTTCTGTTCGGCATCAAGCGCACGCAAATAACGGTCATAAACCAACATGATGTCCTGAATATGGCGCAGCCAGTTATCAATCAGACCATTTTGCTGTTTCTCAACAGCGGCCCGGACACCTCCGCATCCCAAGTGTCCACAAACGATAACATGTTTGATCTTCAGCACATCGATCGCATACTGAATCACAGAAAGACAGTTCAAATCCGAGTGCACCACGATGTTAGCCACATTACGATGCACAAATACGTCTCCCGGTAATAGCCCCAATATCTCATTAGCCGGCACCCGGCTGTCTGCACAGCCAATCCACAGTACCTCGGGGTTCTGAATATTCGCCAGACTGCCAAAGAACTCGGGATCCTTCTCAGCAGTCTCTTTAGCCCAACGCTTGTTGTTTTCCAATAAATGCTCTAACAAATTCATACCTCCTCTATTAAAAAGGCAACTCTAAAGCCAAACATAAAAATCTCATCAGATCTTTGGTTTTGGCAAACTCCTTCGCCAGAATCTTGGTCATGTTGTTTGAAAAGATGATCTGCTCATCAAACGCCTTGCTAACCAGAAAATCCTTACGTTTGATCTCCTGAATCAACGAATGGTCACAATTAAATCCCTTCGGCGGCCGAATCAGTGTGTCGCCTTCCCAATTAAAGGATTTTAGCGAGGAAGATTTCAGGATCCCGGCATACTCCTTATCATGTTCAACAATGGCCGTTCTGATTTTCATCAGAGCCTGACTGTCCGGTTTCCAGAGGCCAGCTCCCAAAAAACAGCCTCCAGGTTCAATATGGACATAAAAACCCGGTGCGTGTACATCCTTCCCTGCTTCATGGCGAAACTGGATGCCGACATTGGTTTTATAAGGGGATTTGTCATTGGAAAAGCGGGTATCACGATACGGTCGCATCATCGACCCACCTGATTTACGCGCAATCGCTACAAAATGAGGTGAAATTTTTTGCAGCGGCTCCTGCATGGATTCAATAAACTGAAGCGCAGGCGTCCGTATCCAATCTTCATAATCACTTTTGTACTCGTTAAACCATTCTTTACGGTTATTGCCGGCCAATGCATTGAGAAAATTCAAAGCATCCTTACCAAACCCCTGAAATACCATGTGATAACCCTCTGATTTATACACACGCAGGATTCTCAGGCAGACTTTTGGTACTGCCTGAGAATCCACTTTATTTACGAGGAATATTACAAGGTATGTGAAACGGACAAAACCGCGAATGTTTTAAGGGTTTTATGTCTTTTTCATATCTTTCTTGGACTGCACAATCTTGCGCGCCATCTTGGCAAAGGCCCGGCTATGGCGGTGTTGTTCTGCAGCTCCGGCTTCCTGACGCAAGTGGAAGGCCTCCTCCTTTTGCAGTTTTTGATACTGCAACCAACGGGATTCAGCAACCTCTCCACTGGTCAGCGCAACCGCAACCGCACATCCAGGCTCACCCTGATGACGGCAGTTACGAAAACGACAACGCAGGGCAATTTCATTGATGTCATCGAAACTGGCATCCACCTGACCATCTTCCAACCAGAGCTGAACTTCTCGCATCCCCGGGGTATCTATGATCATAAAACCATCATCGGTCTGTAACAGTTGCCGGGAAGTTGTGGTGTGGCGTCCCTTACTGTCCTGTTCACGAATATCGCCTATCTGTTGCACTTCAGCATTTAAAAGCGCATTGGTCAGGGTGGATTTTCCAACCCCTGAAGATCCTAGCAGGACAACCGCATCCCCTTCTTTCAACCAGGGTTGCAGCTGCTCCCGGACATCATCTCTGTCTCTAGCATTACAACAGATAAATGTCAGTCCGGTATCATGCTGCCACTGTTCAAGTTTCTGTTCGAGGTCGGGATCAGTATGAAGGTCCTTCTTGGTTAACACCACCAACGCCTCAATACCTGCATCATCAGCGATCAAACGATAACGATGAATCCGGCTCAAACTGAAATCGTCATTCAATGACATCACAATAAACAACCAATCCACATTGGCTGCCAGCAACTGCTCCTGAGTACGCTGGCCAGCGGCCTGGCGCCGTAACAGACTGGAACGCTCAAGAATACGGTACAGCCACAAACAATCCTGTTTAGGTTCGGCCAATAGCCAATCCCCAACCGCCACCAGACTGCTGACAGGTATTTCAGACTTGCCCATTCGCAACATCTGAACTCCGTCCTCGGTCAGGACATCCATATAATCGCGATGAATACTAATCACTCTGGCAGGGATATATTGATCCCATTCATCCAACTCGAGTTGTTGGGTAAAAAATGACTTCCAGCCCAGGTGCTGGAGTTTCGAAAAGTCCATGATGGCTCTCCAGTATGAATTCAGCAAAAACCGCGCTACTTATCCCTTGGCAATATTATGACAAGTCAGATAAGTAACACCATTTGGAAACAATTGTTGAATCAAATCCCAGTGACTGGAGCGAAAAGATGTAGGATAAAACAGAAACTGCTATCTTTAAGACCCTATCACTGAGAGGCGTTTTTTCACAATCATTAAAATGCCCTCCAATTACAGTACTCAGGTAAATAAGGATCCTAGTTTGTGCTGAGCCTATCGATTTGTAAAGAGCTAAATATGATCACTGTCAGGTTGTTGCTTCTCTGCTTGGTCAGCAGTCTGTTTCCGGCTATGGCAGCCAACAGCTTTAACATATTGCTGTACCATCATGTAGCCGATAACACACCGGCATCCACTACCATATCACCCAAGGATTTCGAAGCTCATCTGGCCTTTTTAAAGGACAATGGTTATCAAGTGCTCAGTCTTGAAGAGGCATTAAACAACGTTATTAATGATCATCCCCTGCCAGACAAGAGTGTAGCAATTACCTTCGACGATGGTTTTTCAAGTATTTATCAGAATGCATTCCCGCTGCTAAAGCAGTATGGCTATCCATTTACAGTATTTGTTGCGACCGATCCGATCGACCATAAATTTCCACAGATGATGAGCTGGGATATGCTCAGGGAAATGAAACAGGCCGGTGCGATTATCGCCAACCACACAACCGATCATGCCTATTTGGTCAGGACCGATGACTACTCGGAACAATGGTTACGCAAGACACTGGAAAACATCCATCATGCGCAAAAACGGCTGACCGCAGAACTTGGTGATGTCCCGAAATGGATTGCTTACCCTTACGGGGAATACAATGACACCCTCAAAAAGAAAATGGCGGAAGAAGGCTGGATCGGGTTTGGTCAACAATCAGGAGGTGTCGCCAAGTTTTCTGATTTCACTGCGTTACCACGATTTCCTGCGGCAAGCTCTTATGCCAATCTAAAGACACTGAAGACAAAACTGGCCTCACTGCCATTACCAGTGGACTATCTGGGGCTGCCGGATACCGTCACACGGACATCGAAAAACAATCTGACCGTCAATTTGAATACCAGACTCAAACGTCAGAACGAGCTTAGATGCTATTTCAATTCGAATGCCTATTCCCCAAAAGTGCAAAGCAGCAGCTTTACAGTCGATATCCAGCAACCCTTTAAAGCGGGGCGTAATCGTATTAATTGCACCGTTCCTCATAAAAGTCAGCCGATTTACTACTGGTTCTCTTTTCAGTGGCTCTACTGGCCATTAAATGTTCAGACAGAGACCACAAAATGACCATATTTGATTGTCCATGTGGTCAGGGAAAAACCTATCAGCAGTGCTGTGGTCGTTACATTGAAGCCGGTATTCCGGCTCCCACTCCGGAAGCATTAATGCGCAGCCGTTATTGTGCTTACGCACTCAAAAAAATCACATATCTGCGCAAAACCTGGCACCCCGAAAACTGCCCTGAGCTGGATATTGATGAGCTGAACAGCGTGGAATGGCTTGAATTGACGGTAATTCATACAGAGGCCGGGTTTAAGAAAGGATTGGTTGAGTTCAAAGCCAGATATCGCAGCGCTCAGGGAGAAGGTGAATTACACGAACGCTCTGTGTTCCAAAAACTGAAAAACCGCTGGGTATATCTTCGCCCTATGACTGAGACACCATAAACCATACACAGACCTGCTGATGGTATTTGATATCAGGGCGTTCCATAAGATGATTCTGACGTCATCTAAATGAATCAGGACGATCTGCTTGAATGCTCGGTTAAGATGCAAATCATACCTGCAACGCCCGGGAGATCTGTTCGCGTAACCTTGGTAACAGATTCTGCTCAAACCAGGGATGTTGTTTTAGCCACCGATTGTTGCGTGGGCTTGGGTGCGGTAACGGAAAAATTCCCTGCTCAGTCCGATACCCCTGAGACACCACATCCGCCAAGGACATTCCCCGATGATCGGGTAAATGCCAATCCAATGCATAACGGCCAATAACCAAAATTAATTGTAGATGATTCAGAGTGGCCAACACACTATCACGCCAAGCTTCCGCACACTCCGGTCTGGGTGGAAGATCTCCACTACACCCCTTCCCTGGATAACAAAATCCCATCGGCAATATAGCAACCTGGGTTGGGTCGTAAAACGTTCGCTCAGAAATTCCCATCCAACTACGTAGCCGTTGTCCACTGACATCGTCAAACGGTTTGCCGGACTCATGAGCTCTCAAACCCGGGGCCTGGCCGGCAATAAGAATACGTGCATCTGCATGCAGCTGAAAAACCGGTTTTGGAGGTAATGGCAGAAAGGCCTGACACAGTCGACAAGCTCTGATCCGATCAGATAAATCGTCACCACTGACTGACATTATAAAAACCGTCCTGTAAATCTATAAAAATGATAAGCCTCAAGCAAGCATAATGCAGACAAAACAGTCACTCAAGCGGACGGGACTCAACTGCAAAAAACAGGATGAACACTGAAGCAAGCCCGCTTGGTACGGGCGACAACGTCTTCCAATATACCTCGGGGAAATCCCCCCCGAGGCACATTACACATTACTTAACGACAGCAACCGCATCAACAACCAGCGTACCACTCAATACCCGGAATTTTACCGTGTGAACCCCGGGACTCAGTTCTCGTAATGTATAGGTCTGATAAAACTCGTTAGATGCGGATGTGCCGGCAGAACCATTAACCACCTGGCCATCCACAGTCACCTCCAGGACAGCCGAACCATTATTCGGTCCTAAAATATCAACCCCCGTACCATCAAAAGTGTATTCCAGAGTTGCTCCCCCTCCCTGGCTTGTAGACAACGAACGCTGGTAGTTATACATACTCTTACCATTGGCATGGGACCAGTTACCACCATAGATGAGTTTTTCATCCGGATTCGATTGAAGGTCATACATTTCCATATTATCAAGCAACTCAGAATAGTACGGTGGATAACCAGATACTTTTTCAACTTTCAGATTATCGAAACGAGTATGATAGTAACCACTGAGAATATTCACCCGACCGGACAACCTTGGATTGCTATCGCTATATTCCGCCAGTTTGACGTTATCGAGATAAGCGGTAACACGGTTATTTACGACCTGTAAAGCTAGGTTATGCCAGGTATAAAGACTGGTATCAAATCCATTAATTCGAATGCCTCCCGCCCCGGTCACAACATTACCACTTGCGACGGTGACAGCATCCACCTGAAACAACCAATTACCATCATACAGAATCTTCAGTATGTAAGGCGTGCCCTCAGAAAAGTGTGAATTACCACCTCCCTGCTGACGGGCACCAATACCGGCATAATTGCTGTTAATCTGACTGGTACTGTTCTCAAAAGCCACATCCACACTGGCTTTGTAGTTCAGCCAGCGACTGTCTCCAACACCGGTAATCGGACTACCATTATTCCAGGTCCCCCCAAGCCCCATGATCGACCGATCAAGCTGTTGCCGTAATACATAATTATTGGAACCATCCGGCAGGTATGCTTCAAAGGCACCGTTTCGATCACTGAAATATCTGGGCATCACACTCTTCGAGCCACCAAAAGCAGCGACATAAGGTTCTGTGCCGGCAATTTCACCACCGTCGTCAAATACAGGTACCGTCTGTGAAGAGTAATCAAAGTCATCGACATAGAGAATATCGTTATTGGTGTCTTGTTCTGCACCAGTCTCATCGGTATCCAATACCGTACGCTCCCCCTCGACCGGTAACGGGGTATGGAAAGCAGGATCGGAAATATTTTCCAGACTGGTGACTGTGAGTACGGAATATGGCTTCACGCTAATATTGTAAGCACCACTCGAGTCGGCTGAGAGGTTACATTGATACTGCATATAGTGACTGTTAAATGCCTCACCAGAATCTGCGGCCCGGGTCCCCCATGTTTCCAGCGCGGGCTGTTCACTGAAGCCCATATTATTCACCTTGAGGCGATAGGTTTTGGTGTACTCGCTGTCGTTCACAAATACGGTGGAAAAATCCTTTTTATCCGGTGCAGCCAATGTCATATAACTCGGACTGCCATTGCGTCCGTTGACCGGATTGGTGCCTGTTGCCCCGGTATAACTGGATTCAGGAATGACTCGCCAGATTCCGGCAGAATTACTGCCGTTCTCCCAACCAGCATTAGCAAACCAGCTGAAATGCCGGAGCACCTGCAAACCGGCATCATAATGAATCCAACCAGACCAGGGATCACGGGCACTCAACAGCTCCTTGAACGCGTATTGTCCGCCTTCATAAAACGAGCCAATGGCCGGTTGATAAATGAAATGTGTACGACGGGATTTATGAAACCCCTTGATCACGGTATTACCCATCTCTAGTGGACCATTAACACCGCCAATACCCGTGCCACTCACAGATGGATCACGGACATTATTGTTTGGACGAAATGCTGTATTACTGAAAGTTGCCTGAGCTTCACTGTTCCAGACTTCCAAATCATACTGTTCAGCCAATCTGGTAAAGTTACCGGCACGGTCATCATCAGTATTGTAATGATAGGCAGCAACCGGAGCCGCATTACGTAAAGAGGCATCACTGACCATTGCACCGCCAAAGGAGCCAGTCCCCGCTTCATCTGAAATCACGACCTTAATGCGATTATATAAATCCCGCTCGGTGTTGTTCTGAAACCCGGTACTGTCAGACTTGATCCGCGACGCATATTGCTTGGTCCAGTTTAAGTCCGGTCCTCTTTCGTTAATGCCGGGATTCACATAATCGACCATATATCCATACTCTCGATATGCAGCCAGTATGGTGTTTTTGAACCAGACGTACACCTGATCATTGTTCGTTACCCAACCTGGCGCATTCCATCTGAGAATACTGACCTTGAGATTAGGGTTAAGTTTCCGAGCGTCAGCAGCCAGCTGAAATCCAGGTGCACGTCTGACATTGGCACTCTCATTCGCGGTCCGCATGGTTGCCGGATCCGGCCCGGTGGAATTGTTACGGTCGTTCCCCATTTCAATTTTGACATGAGTCATAATCGGATTAGGTCCGCCGAACAGAATCTTCAGTAATTCTGCGTATTTTTCCGGATGCTGGGATTTATAATCCATCAACAACGCACTGGTACCATTGGCACTGAGAACACCAAAGCCCTTGAATGTAAGGCCGTTCACATTACCGGAGCGGACTTGATTGCCATCAACCGTAATACTGGTGGCAGAACCGGAATTACCGGTATTGGTACAGGCAACCGGTTCAGGAACAGTGCCTGTATCAGGGTCACCGTCATAGGGTCCGATATGAATCCAGTCCAGATCCAGGTAATTACCCACTGTCACACGGAATTTTTGCATACCCGGTTTCAGATGAATTTTGCCTGCGGAAACCGTTTTAAACTGTCCCCAGGCAGAAACACTGGGAACACTAAATGTGTCGATCAGTGAGTTGCCACACTGACTTAAGGACAACGTACTGCCGGTACCAACAGCACCGGACCGAATCGTCACTTCATAATCGCTCTCATAAGCGACATAAATGGTATATTCCAACCACTCATCTGGCGCCATCCAACCAACGGCATAACCGCCACTGATGGCTTTAACATCAACGGCACTCTCAGGCCGATAGGCCCCACCCTGATTTTCAGGAGTGGTATCACTAAAGCCGTTAACATCAAAATTTTCTGCCTCGACCCGATCAGGGATTGAGGGGAAATACATTTGGTAGGCATTTTCTGCGGAACTTGGGCATATGCCATCCGGCTGATCAGTATCACCACCGTCATCAGGCGGCGTAGAACCACCACCATTTATCTCCAGGGACACTATTTCGGCCCGATAGTCAGGACCATTTATGTTGGCACAGAAACCAAAGGACACGCTGCCACCGGGAATAATAGTTGAATTATGGTCGACCGGAGTGACAGTATTTTCACTATGTATGCCGTTCCAGAGTGAAACCAGCGATGAATCCTTAAAATCCATCGTCACACTCCAATCGGTAATATCTGCGGCCCCATTATTTGTTATGGCAACGTTGGCACAATAACCGCTGCCCCAATCATTCTGAACCGTCAGAACAGCTTCCCCAGCTCCAGACACTTCCGCGACTGAAAAAACTGTAACAACCGACATTATTGTTAAACCGATACCTCTCAAAATACTTTTTATTTTAGTAACCATCACAACCCTCCAGCACTTTTGGTACGCTTGTCACCGATGCTGTCAAATGCACTAGGTTAGTAGTGATGCATGAGTGTTCCTTCTCGGTATTTGGTTCAAAAAAATCTGTAAAACCAGAGAATCAGGCGACAGCAGAGGCTTGGAGCAGCTATTAGAAAGATCAGAGTGACCATCAGAAAGATTGCTTCAGCAAAGGTTATGACATCAACCACCACTGATTTTTCGCAACATAGATTCCAGTGGTCCGCGACTGAAGATCCTTGCATATACTCCTACGACAAACATAACACCAATAGCAAGGACTAAGGCAACCCCCAAAAGGCTGGCCTGGCCAAAGTAACCAAACCAACTCATACCATACGCGGCAAATAGAAAGCCCGCGAAAACGCCCTGCAATACATAGCTAGACAACGAGTTTCTTCCAGCTTGCACAAATATGTCCGGTATGTTCACCCTACGCCCTAAACACACCAGACCATACAAATAGACAGCTGACAGAGCGGGCGCACCAACCGCAACGCCCATAAAACCCAACAACACGAATAAATCAAAACTGTCAGGCACAACATGGCCTACCGCCATGGCATAAAACAAGTTAAGTGGCATACCAATGGCCAGAAGTACTGGCACCTTGCGCTGCAACGTCACAAAACTACGACTGTTTGGTTCGAAAAAATTGCTTTTACCCGCGGCCAGACCGGCGGTGAAACCTGCCAATACAATTGGTCCTTGCAAAATCACCAGTAAAACAAAGGTGTAAGGCCAATCATTCAAACGGGCCAACGTCCCTTCAAGATAACCGCTGCCCAAGCTGTAGTGGCTGGTCATCATCAACTCAGGATCTGTTGGATCACCGATCCATATCAGACCCAGTCCTGCCATAAACACCATGCTCACTGGCAACATTGAAACCGCAATAATCATGAGCTTTTTAGGTGACGCATCCCGTACAAACCATAAGGCGGCACCAGCCAGCGCATACAACACCAGAATATCGCCACTGAATACGAGGGTGGCATGCAATATACCGAAAATGAACAAACCAAACATACGTCGCCAATAACGATGATGGAACGCATATCCTTTTTGTTGCGCAGACTTTTGCTGAACAGTGACTCCCCAACCAAAAATAAAAGAAAATAAGATAAAGAACTTCAACTGAAAGAAAGCTTCGGTAACAAAGACAGCGAGTTTATCTATACCAGCTTCCGGTAATGCCATAACCGCTTGTGACGGAAGCGCCATAAATGGCACATTTACCACACAAATACCGATCAATGCGGCCATACGAATGACATCCACCTCATGAGTTCGACTGATTGCCATCACTTTTCCTTAAATAATCTTAATAATTGGCAACAGTATGATCATAGACAGAAGAAATTAAGTGTCCGAGACTGCTCATCGACCTGAGAAAATGTCGCAGTATTATTCCAAAATAGGAATCTGGAAAGCGAAAATCCCGCCTTCTTCCTCACTCCCTCCCAGAACCTGCTCTACCAGAAGTCCATTTGCAACAACCTCCAGTCCACGCTGATCAGCAATCTGAAATAACCCATCCAAGGCAGCCAGATATGCAGCAGGAGTCGCAATTAATACCTCACAGCACAGGTAGTGACCTTCTGAAAGAACCAAGTCATGTTCACCCACATCACACGACCAATCACAAACCGTTGCTTGTATTTGCTGCCAGGACCGGTTCAACTGAGCAATAGGTGTAAGCACCATAAGATTGCCAATATCATCTCCATACCGATCATAGAGATCATCCCAATCGGCACTTTTTACGCGAACGGTTTTGGCTGTCCGTCTGGGCAACCAGATCAACTCAGCGGGAATGGTTTCGGCGAGCCGCTCCTCAACAGCAGAACTATCGGAACACTCACTGGGATGTGCCAGCTTCATCAATAACTCACCGGTTTCGCGCGGTGTGCCATCAATCGCCAGGTTCTGAATGACCTTTGCTGTAACACCCAGCTGTCGTTTAAGCGCCTTACCCATTGCCTGAGACGACGAAAAACCACAATAGTGTGCGACTTCCGTAATGCTCAGGCGTTGGTTATCCAGTAAATAATGAGCCGCTTTTTGCAGACGCAAACGACTGAGATAATGGCCAGGAGTTTCATTAAATAACGCTTTAAACTGGCGATGGAAATGTGCGGGCGAAATCGCACATTGGCTGGCGATTTGTTCCCAGGTCCAGCTTTTCTCCAATTGCTCACGCATCATAACCAACGCACTGGAAAAACGCTTTTTCAAATGCGCTGGTAATGGCGCTAACAACACAACCTCTGGAACCAGAACATGGTGAGCACTATCTTTTTCTGTCATCTCATAAAACGCAAGGCGATACCAAGCAATATTTTATGATAGTCCCGTGGTGCAAACCAGAGCTCTCTGAAGATCTGTAGCGATATCTTGGCGGTATATGAATTGGAGTGTGATTTCGAAGTAGATGCTAACAAGCGCTTGCTGATAGAACTGACTGACGCGGTTTAGATGACACAAAATTTTAAATACGGGCGCATCCAGTATCTGACCTTTAGTAACCACAGACTAAAGAAGAAACCCAATGATCTGAGGCTATATCTATCAAACCTCCGTTAGCACTTCAATTGTAGGAACAACCTTTCCATTTTTAACGTTCCCGGCTGGGGTTGTTGGTATAAAGGAATCACTTGAATTATTTCGTTCCCTTTATCTGATCTTCCTCGCTTTAAAAAACAGATATATTCCAGCTAGGATTGCACCTGAGTAAAAAGTGGTAAAACCACCCAATAGTTTCATTTTCCCGAGCACTAACACATCGTAGTTTATAAAAATTGCTTGTATTGGAGACCACAGAACAATCATCAAGTAATTTGGGTATAGTGCTCCTGAAGCCATGGTGCCATATACAGCCCAGATGGCTAAGAATATGCTACCCACGGTATAACAAACAAGAAGTCTGGGTATCAGTCGCAGTTTCATTTATAACTCACTATATATCCTCTTACTGCATATCGCATTCACATCTACATATTCTTGAACCCGGAGAGCCTGGACTGCCATCATCAAGTGGGGCATATACGCCGACATGGCCACCGGCACCATTTGGACCTCGCTAGCGTCCAGTGCTTCACTATGAGGATTCAAGGTTCCCACCTAGCCTCAAGAAAACAGAAAAGTTGTAGGCTCCTAAACCACCCTGGTCTACCGGATCAATACAAGCATCATACGCAAACCACACCCACAACTGAACCCACTCCCCAAACGGTCGATTCAAGATGCCAGCAACTGGAGCGGATCAGTCGGCAATTAACGGAGGTCTTGGCCACGCTTGAAGGGTGAAGCAAGCATGTCTCGCTAAGGGCTGAACGACCGGCCATGGAAGGCTCGGTCCGACGCTTCGGGGCTGGAATATACCACCATGGATGGTATGAGTTCGGTCATAGGCATGTGATTACCCGGACCATCATCGACACCGATGAGGAACACAGCGCTCAGGTCGCGCGGTTGGTTTCCGGGGTAGTCGGATTGATCGAACATTAGTTGAATCGTGTGTATGGGGAGGTCAAAGCGGTTCGAGGCTGGCGGTAGCGGGTTCGGCCGTTAGACAGAACAGCCCCGGTTGGGGCTGTTGGTGTGGGTGGAACGAGTAGTAACTGCTCGGTATATTGCATCTTTTTTCAGATTGCTGTAGTCCCTCAGAAATTAATTACAGCCTCTTTAATAGCTGTAATATTTGCTTACTATTATCAGAACCTAGTGCACTATCAAAAGCTGTATCACCATAATCATTTTGTAGATGAGGATCGGCACCAAGCTGTAATAAATAGGTTACCACTTCAACATTCCCCGCTAATATGGCGCTGTGTAGTACAGTATTTCCGATATCACCTCTTAACGTATTCACACATTCCTGGCCCATATACTTAATCATGACCTTTAGATCATCTAAATTTCCCAAGTATGCGGCTACATGAGCTGGTGTATCTTTATCGTAGCGACCAGTTTGAGAAAATGTTTCTAACTCCACTGTTTCAAAACTAGCCATATCACTATATTTTTTTAAGAGTTTTTCTAGTAAATCCACTTTCCGCTCCTTAAAAGTCGTAATCACCACAGACATTTTTTAATTCATCTTCCCATTCCTTGATATCTTTTCGCATTTGTTGAATTTCATAATAGTACCTTCCTCTGGGAGATTTTTGATGATGCCAATTCCGATCCCAAGCTTCTTTTTTATTCGCCAACTCCTTATAAAACTCAATACGGTTTTTTAAGTCTCTGCAAGGATCTCCAGTTCTTAAATAACCATTAGCTTGAAATTCTTTGTATGCGCGGTGCTCAACGTTTCTTTTTTCTTTATCACTTGCGTAATTCTGATCAGCTATCGTCAAATATTCAGGAGCCCCATTTGAAGCAGACGATGAATTGTTGTGATGCTGATTAATCGGCAACTTATTCTGATCAAAATACAAATCATACTGACTGCCATAACCACTGATACCACCATGTCCACCATTGGCAGCTGCACCGCCGGTCATGATGTCATAATAAGTGGCGGTGGCCTGCCCCAATGCACCTCTTAAACCATTTGGATCCACATAACTGAGCGGATTGCCACCGACGTATCCGTATGTGTTGAGTCCACCACCGAGCCCGATCGGATCACTCTGCACATACCGCCCAATACTCGGATCGTAGGTTCTGTTCTAGTTATCACTGTACCCCATCTCTGGATCTCGCATTTGCCCAGGGAAGCCTTTCAACTGAGTAATCCCATCGGCGATCTCTTCACTCACCTCCCCGAAACAGCGTGGTCTGCACCTCCCACACTTTCACTTGGCTTTGATCTGTCAGGATCCTCGGCATACCCAGATGATCATTGTGCACGTAATACAGACGATTGCCACTGACTTTCATGGCGATGGCCTGCTCTCCCAGGTACAGATATTCACGGATCGGAGTCCCGTTTTCGTCGGTCTCAGCGATCAGGTGACCGGCTAAATCATAGTGGTACAACACGGTGCTGAGTCCGGTACCGGTGCTGTCTTTCAGGATTTTGCGGAGACGCTGACCCTATGGATTATAGGTGTTGTCGGCCTGCACGCCGGTATTACTGTTGTCGATGTGCTGAATAAGAGAGAGGACATCCCCGGCTCGGGGCCGTTGAGGTGGGTGTACAGGGAATTTCATTTGGTTGTATATCAGCGCAACAAAAAAACGATAATTGCAAATATAGTCGGCGATAAAAGAACAATTCCAACAAAAAAAGTGACTCTAAATACCTGGAAAAAATCAGGCCGAGATTTTATTTTGCTGATAGGCGAAGACGCTAATATTAATGCACAAGATGAAAACCCTAATGATAGAAGGCCTGAATACCCAAAATTCGCATCCAAAAGAATCTTCGATATCGAAAAGCCATATAAATCAATAGCATTGAATACAGCCCAGCCTGAAATAGCTATTCCTATCCAGGCTCCTATCAATAAAGTAAATGCAACTATTAATGCTCCGATATTAGCCAGTTTTAAAAAGAAATAATTCATGGTGAGTTTTTTTGACATGAGTTCCAGCATTCCATAATTGTTTCTTCTACCCATGTACCACAGTTCTGGCCAGCAAAAAAAGTAAGGCTCACTTAAGGACCTTGGAGATAGTTTTTTCTCTATGCACTGACTAAAGGAAGCTGAGTCACAATCTCGCTCAGGAACGTCCGAACACGACGACCCTGACAAATCACCAGAATCATCCTTAATTTCACTCGTTTCACTATATAGCGACGGACCACTTCCAGAAGAATGTTTACCACCACAAACTCCGTTCGTACAAAGGAATGTGTGTGGTATACCCTTGTAATGATTACAAATAGAGACCAGACCGAAGGGATCGATAAAACTCAGCGGATTCCCACCGACATACGCATATGTATTCAACCCACCATTCAACCCTATCGGATCACTCTGCACATAACGCCCAATACTCGGATCATACATCCGGTTCCAGTTATCACTATAGCCCGTTTCTGGGTCTCGCATTTGCCCAGGAAAGCCTTTCAGGTTGGCGATGCCAGTTGCGATTTCTTCGGATATTTCCCCGAACGGAGTGACCTGCACTTCCCACACTTTCGGCAGGGTTTGATCTGTCAGGATCCTCGGCGTCCCCAAATAATTGCGTCCCCTTTATCCTATTCGAATTAACTAACCATAGACTCTGACCATATCTCTCGATACCTATTGACGGCGATCTTAGCTACATATATTAACCCTATAACAGATAACATGGACGATAAAAAACCAGGATAAACATCCTTTCTTTTCCAATATTTATCCCGACATGCCCAAAGATTACCTTTCTTCGCTGCGTACAGTACACAAAGATATCCATATTTTTTAAATTGTTTTTTCTTCATTCGCTGTCGGCCATATGTATATAACGCCGGAGCATAGCCCTTGATTGCTAGACTTTTGATCTCTGATAGGGCCGCACGGTTGCCTTCGATAAATTTGATTTTGCATATCATAAATTCAAATTCTGGGTTCTTCTGTGCAAATCCATATACTCTACATGCTTCTGCTGGGTCACTTTCTTCAGCATATAAATACCATCCCAGATATCTAATAACAGAGACATTTCCATTCTCAGCTAAATTGTAAAAACTATCTTTTGTAGATTTATCCATAACTATTATATCTCAAGAAAGTGGGCATTCAGGTGGAGGCGTATCTATACACCCAGGCAAACTAGGGTCAATTAAACAAGGGCTGATGATCGGAAAAAATCTAAATGGTAATTTTTTAGGTAACCTTTTCTTCTTGTCTCGATATCGATCTTCATCTTTATATATTTCTTCTGGTTTGGGCTGAGGTGGTCTTTTATTTTTAATAATCATCTTTGTCTAAGTCACCATCTGAGCAGGCTACCGCTATGCAAAATAAAATTTCTAGCCAACCTTTTTTTGATTCACCTTCTATATCAAAATAATTAAGTGGATCATTATCGACATAAGCATAAGTATTCAACCCACCACCGAGCCCGATCAGATCACTCTGCACCTAACGCCCAATACTTGGATCATAGGTTCTGTTCCAGTTATCAGCGTAACCTGTCTCTTCATCCCGATACTGCCCAGGGAACTCTTTCAACTGGGTAATCCCATCGGTGATCTCTTCACTGATCTCCCCAAACGGCGTGGTCTGCACCTCCCACACCTTGGCCTGGTTTTGGTTAGTTAATATTCTGGGCGTATTGAGGTGATCATTGTGCACGTAATACAAATGATTGCCACAGACTCTCATCGCAATCGCCTGCTCTCCCAGGTACAGGTATTCACGGATCGGAGTCCCGTTTTCGTCGGTCTCGGCGATCAGGTGACCGGCTAAATCATAGTGGTACAACACGGTGCTGAGTACGGTTCCGGTGCTGTCTTTCAGGATTTTGCTTACACGCTGACCCTGTGGGTTATAGGTGTCGTCGGCCTGTACACTGGTTCCGCAATTGTCGACGTGCTGAAGTCATTCATCGAGACCACATCCGTAACTGCACCTATCCAATCCAACTAACTGGACAACATCAGTCATCAGTTGACAGAGAGGTTGGCAACCCTGGAAGGGTGAAGCCCGTCTCGTAGCGAGCATGTCTCGCTAAGGGCTGAACGACCGGCCATGGAAGGCCGGGCTGGAATATACCACCATGGACGGTATGAGTTCGGTCATTGGCGTGTGATTACCCGGATCATCATCGACACCGATGAGGAACACAGCGCTCAGGTCGCGCGGTTGGTTTCCGGGATAATCGGGTTGATCGAACATTAGTTGAATCGGGTGTATGGAGAGGTCGAAGCGGTTCGAGGCTGGTGGTAGCGGATTCGGCCGTTGAACAGAACAGCCCCGGTTTTACCGGGGCTGACCGATAATTGGGGTAGGTGTCCCATTAACTGCATCCTCTTTATGGATAAGATTCCCATTTATCAGTTACATTTTGATCAAATTCTTCTTGATTATACCAACGGATAAATCGGAACCGATCATTAGAAAGTAATCTATGTATTGTACAGCAGTATGACTGTAGCTCGTTTTCAGCGTGGTTTTTAACTGAACCAGCAAACAACTTTTTCCATATGGAAAAATGCAAGTGCGTTGTAACTAGCCACTGAATTGGAGAGTCATTCACATAACCAAGAATACTTTCTATTTGGTAGCCATCTTTCAGCAATAGGATATCCCAAGCCCAGTCTTCCCGATTTTGTGGCTCTCTTACTTGAAAACCACTTTCTCTTAAACCGTTATACAAATATCGAGCTAATTCCTGGCCCTTCGGATGCTCAATGCTGTCTTCACAAGAAAAATCTGATTCGAAGCTAACAAAAGTTCTCATAAATGTTCTATCTAATTTAGTTTTGGCAACCACAAATATCACCATTATTAGCAGCACTTACACCAGCCGCACTACCACCAGCAACAAAACCTTTCATCCAATTGGGAATCCTGGTGAACTGTCGTCTCCAAGCGGGACATATTGGATTCGCACTTTACCAACCCCTAGGCATAAACCGATACCGATATGGATCTGATAACACATGTACTTTTGTTGTTGGTCCGTCAGTATCCGCGGGCCCCAGCGCATCATTGTGCACGTAATATAAATGATTGCCACTGACTCTCATCGCAATCGCCTACTATCCCAGGTACAGGCATTCCCGGGTCGGGGTACCGTTTTCGCCGGTCTCAGCGATCAGATGAACGGCCACGGAAGGCCGCATGGATGTTATTAGTTCGGTCCTGGCGTGTGATTACCCGGATCATCATCGACACCGATGAAGAACACAGCGCTCAGGTCGGTCGGTTGGTTTCCGGGGTGATCGGGTGGGTCGAACATCAGTTGAACCGGATGTATGGGAAGATGGAAGCGGTTCAAAACTGGCGGTAGCGGGTTGGGCTGTTGGTGGCGAAGGGGTTGGCAATTTAGCCGAGTAGCAAAAGGCAAGACTTGACCCCATCGATTCCTTGCTTGTGAAAAACGTAAGACCCCATTGTCCGCCTGGACTACACCTATTAATCTATAGTCCGTTTCCAAACTCTCCAGACAAGTCCACTACCTACACTCAAAAAGGATAGCCCTCCTCCCAAAATCATTTGAAAGATTAACCAACTGCCATCCAATATTTCCTTGCTTGAAGAATGCGACTCTGCATAAAGGTTAAATAGCAAAAACATAATAAATGGGCCCAGTCCTGCAATCAAGGTAGCTTTATAGCTACTGACTAACGAGAAATAAATACCACCATAAAGGACAGTTATCGGAATAATTATGAACCATGGTGTCATACTGGTAACCTCAATGCTCTCCATAATTCTGTTGCCAGGCACCATCAACATCCGGTGCCGTGCCTCCAGCATATTCAATGATGTTATCCGCTGCAGTATTTGAATTTGGACCTAGAAGAGCGCTGTAATCTTCAGAGGATTGATAAGAATTGCCTGAATTGGTTACTGCATTATCAAATTGTTCTTGGGTTACACCACTTGGTGGATTGATCTGATAATGCTCATTACCTCCTCCTGGTTTATTGAAAGCACTAGTATCTGCTGTGTATGTAAAGGAGTTAGAACCTTGGTAAAATGGAAACCTATTTGCTGCTAGGCTATATTGTTTATCAATAACTTTCTTTTCTTCGCCTGTACATGGTCTGTTTCTCAATGCCAAACAAAAACGGCACAGTGCTTCATTCTACCGAATAAGTCTGTCCGCCAATCATCTACTTTCCGACATACCATAGTTACTTCTAGGTATAACGTGTTGGATTCTGAAGCGCATATCCATAAGTATTAATACCACCCTGGAGCCCAATCGGATCACTCTGCACATAACGCCCAATACTCGGATCATACATCCGGTTCCAGCTATCACTATAGCCCGTTTCTAGGTCTCGCATTTGCCCAGGAAAGCTTTTCAGGTTGGTGATGCCAGTTGCGACTTCTTCCGACACTTCCCCGAACGGCGCGGCCTGCACCTCCCACACTTTCGCCTGGCTTTGATCTGTCAGGATCCTCGGCATCCCCAGATGATCATTGTGCACATAGGTTTTGTGTGGGTTGTCGGTAAGATCATTTGGCGTGTCATCCGGATAGATAACGCCGGTAAGGTTCCCGTGGGCGTCGTACTGATAATGAATCGAGACCCCGGCCTGATCCGTCAACTGTATCAGTCGATCATTGTCGTCATACCGAAACTGCAGGTAGGCACCAAAGCGGTTGCGGATACGACTGACCAGACCTCGGCTGTTGTAAGTGTAAAAATAGCGTTGGATGTGATGCTGTTGGGTGGCTTCGGCCTGGCCGCTGCTGTTAAGCGGATAGGTTTTTCCCCGTAAGACAACCACCCGACCGCCGTCACTGTTATCAGACAAACTGATGGGCCA
This sequence comes from Gynuella sp., assembly GCF_050297175.1. Taxonomy (NCBI): domain Bacteria; kingdom Pseudomonadati; phylum Pseudomonadota; class Gammaproteobacteria; order Oceanospirillales; family Saccharospirillaceae; genus Gynuella; species Gynuella sp. The sequence continues at coordinate 129,234 of NZ_JBNKSF010000029.1, forward strand.
TAGGTTGGGATTCGATGACCAGCCGCTGGTCGCGGTTTTGCGATAGAACACCCGGCGCACCCAATGACCGATGGAAAACACGCCC
>NZ_JBNKSF010000030.1:0-41354 GCF_050297175.1 Gynuella sp.
TTATGGCTCATCCATGGTTTGAAGATTCTCAAATATTGTCTGAATGCTTTGTCCGTCGGCCAGTCCCCTAAGATTGGGGCGCTGGCGGAATCATTTTTCAGGAGAATTCGATATCCTTTGCTGTTATCTGGGTAGTAACTCAATCCCTTTTTGTAATATCGCCGCGTCTTTCATGATAGCAGTTGTACAAGTACGTCATGCAGCGCTGGTAAATTTCAGCAGCATGTCTGGTTTAAACTTAGCGAAGTGCCCCTCCCTCCCCCGAAGCAACCAGAGCTGGTTTGCTTTCAGTGTTACTTGTGGATGCTGATACCGTTGATGGCCGAACAATGTTTGAAGGCATAAGTTTAATTTCATCAGAACGATCTGGTTTTCAATCTCGCTACATAGAAACCAATATTGCTTACGATCCTCTGGATATAGGTAATGCTCGATATTTTCGAGAAAGAACTGCAGAGCAAGCTGCCGATATTTACAACGATGACTAAAGGTAACTAATATGCGATTAATTGTAATATTTATGCTGCTGTTTTTTGCTGCTACTAGTGCTCAGTCACATAATTTCGAAATAAGAGATGGCAAGCTGTATTATAAAAATATTGCTGCCGACACGGCGTTTAAAATAACTCAAGACAGTATTAAAGCTGACACTGAAGGAGGCACTTTATTTCAAGAAATTGAAGATGATCATGTTGGATTTAATCTATTTAAAATTATATCCAGAGAAGGGCGTACCGAAATTTGGATATATTTTAAATCTCTTCCCAAAAGTATAAGGAAGTTAGATTCGCTTTCTACTGATATGGCTATGACTATTCTTTCTGATCAATACATTAAGCTTGAGCGTAAACATATGGGATCATCCATTTCGTTTATCTATAAACTTGATAATCAAGGGAATATAGAAAAATCTAGAGCATTAGAAGATTTAATATATTTTGATGAGAATGATGAGCTAATAGTGAAATTAATATATTCCGGGGTAAATAAAAGTGGATTTGAATATAGTCTTGGCTTTTCAAAGCTCTTTTCCGAGGAAAAACTTAATGTGCCAATAAAATATCATACAGAGCGATTGAGTGATGCTCTTGGTTACATAGTAAAAATAACCCGTTCGAAATGCACGCTGAATATGGAATATAAAATAGGTGAGAAAAATGAGTATGAAGAGGTTGAGATTCCAGAAAAAATTTGCGAGATAAAGGGATAGGAGGGGCGCAATTGTTTCAGCAGCGATCCCTTTACACCAACAGCCACACTCAGAGAGATAAAAAGGTAAAAAGGCCATTTATAAGATTGAAATTCTGGGAATCGGTTGTATGAAAAATAAAGGGACATTCATAAGCTTGTTTATACCAGATCGGTCGCACCGCAATCAGTGGTTTTAGTAGTGTCGCAAAACTCTCCTTCCTGAAAAATTGATGAATGCGATTGAACTATTGCTCCGATAATAACGATAAAACGCGACTTTTCCCGGAAAGACGGTCAGAAGTGCTTTCTTGAATGAAGACCCGGGCGGTAATCCTGTGTTGATTAATCGGCACGTTTAAAGCCGAAAAATCGGATATCCGACGGGTCTGAACGGCAAAATTCTATATTTCAGCCGAGGCAAGTCAATTGTCTCAGCTGAATTGAGTTATCAGGCCACGCTGCGGTGTGGATCAATAACGAATTTCTTGGCAGCACCGCCGTCAAAATCCGCATAGCCTTGTGGTGCTTGATCCAATGAAATCATTTGAACGTTTACGGCGTCAGCTATTTTAACTTTATCGAACAGAATTGCTTGCATCAGGTTTCGGTGATATTTCATTACCGGACATTGACCAGTGTGGAAAGAGTGGGATTTCGCCCAACCCAAACCAAAGCGCATGCTCAATGCTCCTTGTTTTGCTGCTTCGTCAACGGCACCTGGATCGTCTGTTACGTACAGGCCTGGAATACCAATCTGGCCTCCGGCTCGTGTGATCTGCATTGCAGAGTTCAGTACTGTTGCGGGTGCTTCCTGATGATGGTTACAGCCGCAACCATGGGCTTCAAAGCCTACACAATCGACGAAGCAATCTACTTCGCGATCACCCAGAATAGCTTCGAGTTTATCTTCTATGCTGCCGTCTTCTCTCAGGTCGATCGTTTCACAACCAAAGCTGCGGGCCTGTTCCAGACGATCTACAATCATGTCACCGACGATGACACAAGCGGCACCCAATAGGTGAGCAGACGCTGCTGCTGCCAGGCCGACGGGTCCGGCACCGGCGATATAAACGGTTGAACCTGGTCCGACACCGGCGGTTACGCAGCCGTGGAATCCGGTTGGGAAGATATCTGACAGCAAGGTCAGGTCTTTGATTTTTTCCATTGCCTGATCGGCGTCTGGAATGCGCAGCAGGTTGAAGTCAGCGTATGGCACCATGACGTATTCCGCCTGGCCGCCAACCCAGCCACCCATGTCAACGTAACCATAAGCAGCACCTGGGCGTGCTGGGTTAACGTTCAGGCAGATACCTGTCAGGCCGCTCTTGCAGTTACGGCATCGACCACAGGCAATGTTGAATGGGACTGAAACAACGTCACCAACATCCAGAAACTCAACATCATTGCCTTTTTCCAGAATGACACCGGTGATCTCGTGACCTAGAACCAGACCTTCCTGAGCGGTAGTACGGCCGCGAACCATGTGCTGGTCACTGCCGCAAATATTAGTCGTGAGTACTTTTAAAATTACGCCGTGGTTACACTTGCGTTTTCCCAAAGCTAATTCTGGAAATGCGATCGATTCAACTGCGACACTGCCTGGGCCCTTATAAACTACGCCACGGTTTGTTGAGCTGGACATTTTTATGTCTCCTGATATTTATTTTTATTACTGGTATGTGCACGGTATCGACCAAAAGGCAATGGCAGCTATTCAATGACGACATCATTATGTCTTGATGCGACGTCTTCAGGCAGACAAAGGATATACGGCTTTACGTTTCGCGATTAAAAAAACGGGCATTGCCAGAGTCGTTAGCCCTACAACCTGTTTTTGTTTAAAGATAAACAGACGTTTAAAATTCATATCCGTTTTCACTGAAATCCAACACCATGGTGCGCTTTGTCCGGCGGATTTGTTTGTGGAATCGATGCTGGCACTGGTGAAAACTACGATCATCGCAAAGCAAAAAGGGCATCCATAAACTTGAAGTTTATTTCCACAAAATTTTTAGCGTGAGCGCTCAAAAAAAATAAAAACAACAGTCTCAAAAAAGACGCATATAAAATTGCCGAGATTCCAGAAAGGATCTGGACAAATAGATTTCGATACCTGACCCAAACACCCGTTGCACTCAGGGCCTTAGGCCATATCCACTACCGCCAAACTTAGATTGTTCCTGTCAATTGACGTTATTCTGCATCGACTTCAACAGGACGAATGATCGGCCTTTGGGCTTAAAAATTCTGGCACATTGTTAACGTTAATAGTTGACCAGGCCGCAGTTGGCGGTTAAATATGGTATAGTTTTAGTACTTGTAGTCCTGATGGACTGCGTCTTGCATCGGCTGTGGCTAAGCTGTGGCGATGGTTTTTATGTCCGGAGCGATTCCGGGTGCATATTCGTCTGCAACATGCAGACTTCATTATAACCCATGAAAAATAACGGGAGATAAGCTGCAATGGCTGATAAGAATGATCCAATGATTCCTGATGGTGAGGTGAACCCTATTGACACCGACTATCAGGTTGGACAGGACAATATCATCGTTAATGTCGGGCCATTTGGTCTGGATATTCATAACCGAGTGTTTGCCATCTCTGCTCTGGCTGTGATTCTGTTTGTGGCGTTGACGTTGGCATTTCATGGACAGGCTGAACCTTTCTTTAAAACAATCCGTAACTGGTTGACTGGGAACCTTGACTGGTTATTTTTAGGTGCCGGCAATATTTTCGTTATAGTTTGCTTGGTATTGATTTTTACTCCGCTCGGTAAAGTTCGCCTCGGCGGTACTGAAGCCACGCCGGACTACAGTTATTCTGGCTGGTTTGCCATGCTGTTCGCAGCAGGTATGGGTATCGGCCTGATGTTTTATGGAGTGTCTGAACCCTTATCGCATTTCGCAAGTTCGATGGGTGGAACCGCTGTTGGTGCTGACGGTATACGTACCGACTGGGCTCCATTGGGTGGCGCAGCGGGTGATACCGAAGCTGCGCATTCTCTCGCTATGGCAGCGACGATTTATCACTGGGCATTGCATCCGTGGGCAATATATGCCGTGTTGGCATTAGGGCTGGCGTTGTTCTCATTTAACAAAGGTCTGCCGCTGACCATCCGTTCGGTGTTTTATCCGCTGCTGGGAGAACGTGTATGGGGCTGGCCTGGTCACGTGATCGATATTATGGCGGTCCTGGCGACACTGTTTGGTTTGGCGACTTCACTTGGCCTTGGGGCCTCTCAGGCTGCATCTGGTCTTAATTATTTGTTTGGTGTTCCCATGGGGGAAACGACACAAATTGTATTGGTAATTGGTATCAGTGCATTGGCGACTTTTTCTGTGGTTGCCGGTCTGGATGCAGGTGTCAAGCGACTATCTGAAGTGAATATGGTACTGGCCGCGCTTTTGTTGTTATTTGTTATTATTGTTGGTCCAACACTGGCAATTGTTACCGGCTTCTTTGAAAACCTATGGTCTTATGTGACGAACCTGCCGGCACTGGCTAATCCAATCGCCCGTGAAGACAGTAATTTTGCATCCGGCTGGACTGCCTTTTATTGGGCATGGTGGATTTCCTGGTCACCATTTGTTGGTATGTTCATCGCTCGTGTGTCTCGCGGCCGTACTGTGCGTGAATTTATCGTTTCAGTGCTGTTGATTCCTTCTGCTGCATGTGTGTTATGGATGACCGTATTCGGTGGCACTGCTATCGATCAGTACGTACAGGATGGTTACAAAGCCGCTGCGGAGGCTGAATTGCCATTGCAGTTGTTTGCTATGCTGGATGCTTTGCCATTGGCACAGATTACCTCCTTCATTGCGATTATCCTGGTAATCGTATTCTTTGTGACATCATCGGATTCCGGCTCACTGGTTATTGATGTGATCTCTGCCGGTGGTAAGGTGGATTCACCCACTCCACAGCGAGTATTTTGGTGTACTTTTGAAGGTTTGGTTGCCATTGTGCTCATTCTGGGTGGGGGGTTGGTTGCACTCCAGGCAATGGCGGTGTCGACCGGTCTGCCATTTACTCTGGTGTTGCTGGTGGCTGCCTTTTCCATGATTAAAGGTTTGATGTCGGAGCCTCGTAAGGGGTAAACCCGTAACAGTTGAAATAGTTCTTTGATACTTAAAAAAGCGCGGTTTTACCGGGCTTTTTTTGTTTAGCTGCGATATTTTATGCAGATACAGAACAGACGGAGAGAGCAGGCAATATGCAGGCAGAACAAATTGAAATTTTTGAATTCCTGCGACAATACCAGCCATTTTCGGCGTTACCGGATGATGTTTTACAACAGCTGGCGGAGGCTGCCGATGTTGTCTACTTCAAGGCTGGTAGCCAGATTCTGGAGTTTGGTGCGGAATTGCACGATTGGTATGTAATCCGTACGGGTTCTGTAGAAGTTTACCGTCGTAACGGAGAACTTTATAACCGTCTCAGTGCCGGTGGGTTTTTCTCTGAGTTTGGTTTGCTGCGTAACCGGCGGGTGCGTTTTCCGGTAAAGGCGTTGGAAGACACTTTACTGTATCTGATTCCAGACGAGCTATTCCTGAATATTTTTGAAGAATATGAAGAGTTCGCCGATCAGGTGGAAGTCGAAGATAAAACCCGTTTGCGTCAGGCGGTCGCACGACGTGAGGATGCCAATGAACTGATGACCGCCCGCATTGAAACACTGATCAGTCGCGAACCGGTGTTGCTGCCTTATACCGCGAGTGTACGAGAAGCTGCGCAGAGTATGACGGAGGCAAATGTTTCAGCGCTGCTGGTTACAGATGAATCCGGCAACCATTTGCGCGGCATTGTGACTGATCGCGATATTACGGGTCGTCTGGTAGCTGCGGGCCTGTCGTTTGAAACACTGGTAGCTGAGGTGATGACTGCGGAACTGGTGTGGGTGGAACACAATCAGCTGGTGTTTGAAGCGATGCTGAGAATGTTGCGTGATAACGTGCATCACCTGCCGGTGTTGCGCAAAGGAAAGCCTCTGGGTGTGATTACATTGCCGGATATTATCCGTTATGAGTCGCAGAACAGTTTATTTGTAGTGCGTAGTATTTTCAGTGCTCAAACGGTCGATGATTTAACCGCCTTAACCAGCGATGTGCGTGCCTGTTTCCGTCGTATGGTTGCTGAAGATGCTAACTCTCGTATGATTGGTAGTTCAATGGCGGTAATCGGTCGCAGTTTTAAGCAAAGATTATTGGAGCTTGCAGAAGAAACACTTGGGCCACCACCTGTACCGTATTGTTTTCTGGCGCTGGGTTCCATGGCACGGGAAGAACAGCTGATTGTGACGGATCAGGATAACGCTATTGTTCTTCATGACAGTTTCGATCCGGTTGAACATGATGATTATTTCAGGGAGCTGTCGGCATTTGTGTCCGATGGGTTGGCTGCCTGCGGCTATAAATACTGTACCGGAAATATCATGGCAACCAATAAAAAATGGCGTCAGCCCATGAAAGTCTGGGAGCAATATTTGACCGAATGGATTGATCAGCCAACACCACATTTTCTGCTCAATAGTGCCATCTTTTTTGATCTTGAAGGCGTGTGGGGCAAAACCCAATGGGCCGATCAACTAAATAAATTAATCCGTCGTAAAGCAGCCAAAAATACGCGCTTTCTTGCCTGTATGGCCCGCAATGCCTTACTGCGTACACCGCCATTGGGTTTCTTTAAAAACTTTGTGATGGAAGCGGATGGTGATCATCATAAATCCATTAACATGAAACGCCGGGGTACGGCGCCACTGGCGGATTTAATCCGTGTACATGCATTGTCGATTGGTTCGGGATCTCATAATTCATTTGAGCGCCTGCAGGATATTATTGATGCAAAAATTCTTTCCCCTGGTAGCGGTCCTGATTTACGCGATGCGCTGGAGCTCATTGCCATGGTACGTATTCGTCATCAGGCGCTGGATCTTGATGCCGGTATAGAACCGGACAACAATATCGAACCGGAAAACCTTTCCGATTTTGAGCGTAAAAACTTGCGTGATGCATTTCTGATCGTGGCAAACGCGCAGAAATACCTAAAATTCCGTTATCAGCCGGGGCGTACTGCCTGATGTTGTATCTGCGTCCTAGCCAGATGAGTGATGAACCAGACCACCGTGCTCGGGATATCAGGGTCGATGATTGGTCACTGTTGTATGCTGAGCTGGCCAAAAAAGTTCGTTCTCCGTTATTAAGGAAGTTTTATTCTGTTGGTCTGCCGTCAGCGGAGACGCCCATCGGTGAAGTGCCTTTATTGGCGATGGATTTTGAAACTACCGGGATGGATGCTGAGCAGGGAGATATTGTGAGCATTGGTGTCGTACCGATGACACTGGCGCGGATTTATAACCGAAACTCTTGTCATTGGATTGTACGTCCGCGTTCGCGACTGCATGATGATTCGGTTGTGATACACGGCATCACTCATAGTGATATCGCCGGGTCGCCGGATCTGACTTACTATCTTGAGCCACTGCTGGAACTGATGGCCGGGCGTGTTATCGTTGCGCATTACCGCATAATGGAGCGTAATTTTCTGTATCATGCGCTATTGCGTCGTATTGGTGAAGGCATTCGTTTTCCGATAATCGATACCATGACACTGGAAGCCTCTGTTAATCGCTTTAGTTTCTGGCAGCGGCTGCGAGGTCGAAAACCAGGATCGTTGCGCCTGGCAGATGCCCGCAAGCGTTATCATTTGCCTTTTTATCACCCCCATCATGCTCATACGGATGCGCTTGCCTGTGCAGAATTGCTACAGGCTCAAATAGCCACGCACTTCAGTCAACAGACTCCGCTGGGCGACCTCTGGCGTTAGGCTGACAAACCTGCGCCATTCCAATCCGTTCACACAGGCGGTCTCGAAGTAAAAGTCTCCTTAGTAGAGTTGGAGTGACACGAACTCAGACTGCTTTGGATTTGAATGCTATGAAAGTGTGTTCAGAGCCCGTCAAGTTACTCATAATACGAACTCCGAACACGGTCAGAATCAACTGTTCTTCTCGGCCAAGTTTTGTGGCCAACCGATTACAATGGAGATTATCACCATTGCGCCGAGCAGCCAGCAGTAAGTGGCTGAACTGATCAGAGCCAGTGGCGATAATTTTGCCATTGACGCGGCCAGCAGCATTTGTGCGCCATAGGGAATAACTCCCTGGGTGACGCAGGAACAGATATCCATCAGGCTGGCACTGCGACGCGGATCAACCCCGTAACGTCCAGCAATATCCCTGGCCAGACTACCACTGATTAATATGGCAACAGTATTGTTGGCGGTACACAGATTGGCCAGGATGACGGATAAGGAAATGCTGATTTCTGCCAGTCGGCGGTGGGATTTTGGATCTGTGCTGCGGTGACTGAGACGATCAATTTTGTCCGCCAGCCATAGTAGCCCACCACCTTTTTGCATCAGGGCACCCAACCCACCAATGAACAATGAAAGAATCAGAATTTCCTGCATGCCGGAAAAGCCGCTGTAAATGTCTGCCGACCACGTCAGCAGGCTATAGTCCGGAATTTGCCATAAGCCAATCAACCCGGACAGTACAATACCGATCAACAGCACGACCAGAACATTCAACCCCATGATGGCCAGAATCAGAACGGTAGCGTAGGGTAGAACGCTGATCAAATTGCTATCAGAAACTGTCTCTGTTGTGGCGTTGGCACCATGAAATGTCAGCCAGATGATGGTCAAAATGGCAGCGGGTAGGGCAATTTTGAAGTTCATCCGGAATTTGTCTTTCATGTTGCATCCCTGGGTTCGGGTGGATGCAATGGTGGTATCGGAGATGACCGAGAGGTTATCGCCAAACATGGCGCCGCCGACAACAGTTCCCACCGTGAATGCCAGAGACAGCTCGGTTGCACTGCTGAGTCCTACCGCAACCGGTGCCGTAGCAGCAATGGTGCCCATGGAGGTACCCATGGCGGTGGCCATCAGTGCCGTCAAAATGAATAGAGTAGGCAGTACCAATTGAGTTGGAACGATACTCAGTCCCCAATGAACAAGAGCCTCCACACCGCCAATGGCTTTGCCCATGCTGGCAAACGCGCCAGCCAACAGGAAGATCAACAGCATGGTAACAACGGTTGGGTCGCCGCAGCCGCGCACGAAGGTATCTACCCGTTCATTGATATTGCCCTTGGCTAAGAGTAATCCCAGCACAATGGCGGGTAAAACCGCGACGGGTGCAGACACCTGGTAAAACGCCATGTCTGCCTGCTGAATCTGGAAATATATGCCACTACCAATAAAAATGGCGAGGAACAATAAAATGGGCAGCAATACCCATGGGGATTTATGAGTCATTCGTTTCCTTAAAACGGTAGGTCAAATTAAGCGGGCCGATTCTACGGGATATCGGTACCTAAAATAATATTGTTTGGTTATGTATTAATAACCAAAAAGGACTTATGTTCCGATGTCATTGATCTCGTAACGATCATTGCCAAAAAACAAACCGTATAAGCGCGTAAATTCCATACCCGGGCGTCTTTTCCCGCCGTTGGCACAGTCTTTGTAAAACACTGGATATCAGAAACAGACTGTTGCCGCTATGAACACACTAGACCTTACTCACAATGCCACGATTTATAACGACCTGAATGGCTTGAACTCCATCAAAATGCAGGCCCGTAGCGACCAGGATGGTGCCGTTATGCAGGTGGCCAAGCAGTTCGAGTCCATGTTCATCGGCATGATGCTAAAGAGCATGCGTGATGCCAATGAGGTGTTGTTTGAAGACAGCGAGTTTAATTCTTACGAAGGTAAGTTTTATCGGCAAATGTACGATGAACAGCTGTCTCAGGAGCTGTCCAGTGGCAGCGGTATCGGTTTGGCGGACATGATCTTCGAGCAACTCCAACAGCAATACTCCGGCAATCGGATCCCTGCTGCTCAACTGTCTACAAACATCACGCCAGTGGAAGTGCCTGAGTCAGCTCATGAAGCCCAGACAGATATGACGGATACAACCGCTCCGCAAGTACATACTGACAGTATTGATCCAGTGAGTTTTGCTGACCCGGCCAGTTTTGTCGAAACCCTGTTGCCGATAGCGGAAAAAGTTGGCCGGCAAATGGGGATCGAACCCAAAGCGCTGGTCGCTCAGGCGGCTCTGGAAACCGGTTGGGGACAACATGTGATGAAGGACGTACAAGGGGGCAGCAGTTACAACCTCTTTGGTATCAAAGCCCATGGTGGCTGGCAGGGTGACGTGGCAGTTCATAAGACTCTTGAGCATGACGGTAACCAGTTTTACAGCGTGACTGATCAGTTCCGTTCCTATAAATCCTATCAGGATTGTTTCCAGGACTACCTGGACTTTCTGCAATCCAATCCGCGTTATCAAGCAGTGTTGGCCAGTGGCAAGGATTCGGAAGCATTCGCTGAATCACTACAGTCTGCTGGCTATGCCACTGACCCGCAGTATGCACAAAAAATCAAGCATGTGCTGAACAGCGAATGGCTGATGAACAGTTAATCCGGAGTTGACGAAATGAGCTTGATCAATACCGCCATCAGTGGGCTGAAAGCTGCAAATGCATTGATAGAAACCACCGGTCATAACATTTCCAATGCGGATACCGTCGGCTATAGCCGTCAGGAAGCCATTCTGGAATCTTCCCGCGGACAATATAGTGGCTCCGGCTATATTGGCAGCGGTGTCAATGTGGTAACAGTGAGACGGGTATATGATGAATATCTGGTTGATCAGCTGCGTGGCGATACTTCCACTTATTTTAAGTATTCCGCCTACCTGGAAAATATAGAGCAGGTGGATACCCTGATTGCCAAAGACAGTACCGGTTTGCAATCGCAAATGGATAGCTTTTTTGCCGCACTGCAGGCCAGTGCTGATAACCCGGCCTATTTGCCCAGTCGTGATGTGGTCATGAACGAACTTGAAGGGCTGGTCGACCGGTTTGAAAGCATTCATGGTTATCTGCAATCCCAGGCCGATACCGTGAACGGACAATTGTCGGCCATGGTAGGGGAAGTGAATACGCTGGTGGATTCCATTGCCGATCTGAATCTTAAAATTCTTTCTGCTCGGGGGACATTGGACTCCAGCCCGCCCAACGATCTGTTGGACCAACGTGATGAGCTAGTGCGACAACTTTCAGAATTCCTCGAAGTTGAAGTCAGTGAATCCAAAGGTGCTTATAACATTTTTATCGGGTCTGGCCAGGCATTGGTTTTAAATGGAGAGTCCAATCACCTTGAAGCCACTACTGCTGAATATGACAACAGCGAAGTGGATATCATGTTTGTCAACAGCGCCGGACGCATCAATATCACTGATAAAATCAGGGAGGATGGTGGCGCTATTTCCGGAACATTGCAGTTTCGTGAAGAAGTCATGGATATGACCATGAATTCGCTCGGACAGGTAGCTGTTGCTCTGATCAGTGATCTCAATGGCGTACAAACATCCGGAATGGATATGTACGGAAATTTGGGTACTCCAATTTTTGCCGACCTGAACACTGATGAAGCTGCTCGTAGTCGGGTCAACGCCAGCTCGGAAAACCGGTTACCCAATGACCGGGTTATTGGTGTTTATTTTGAAGATGCCAAGTCCTTGACGACCAGCAACTATTATCTCGAATTCACCGGCCCGGAAGACTACAACTATCAGGTGATTCGGGAAGATGATGGCGCTATCGTATCAGAGGGCTCAACAGGAACGGACCTGCCGACTGACATTTATTTTGACGGGTTAAAAATCACATTGGAAAACGGTTCTTTTCAACAGGGGGACTCTTTTGAAATCCAGCCATTGAAGCACGTAGTCAATGATTTGGAAGTGGTTTTGAGCAGTCCGGAAGAGCTCGCATTCGCGTATCCAATTAACTCCACTACCAGTCTTGGCAATACGGGTTCTGGTGCAATTGATCAGGGCCAGATGCTGGATGTATCCACATCATATTTTTCAAAGAATGGAGAGTTGACCCCACCTTTGGCTGTCGTGTTTATCGATGAGACTACCTACTCAATCAAAGATGCCACTGATCCTGAAAACCTGGTTGATCTGGACCCACCCATGAACAACCTGAGCTTTGTGCCGGGAGTCACTAACAGCCTGTTTTCCACCGACAAAGGTGCGACTCAGGTCTCCAGTTACTCCCCGCGGCTGCCAGAAGATCCAACCTACACGGCGGCAGGCTATCCTGGACTCGCTACAGACAATGGTCTGAATTCAGAAACCTTTAAGTTTTATCAAACCGATCCGGAAACCGGAAAGGTGACAGAAATGGATACGGTGAAAACGGGATCTGGAGCTTCAGCAAGGGAGATTGCAGAGCAGTTATCCCGCATCGATGGCGTCGAAGCCAGAGCCCAGACAACTGTTGAAATCACAGGCCTGACGAATTCCGGTACACCATACGACCCAGATAACACCTTCGAAGTCTGGATCAACGGATATCAGATCACTGTTGATGACCTGGCTGAAAACCAGGCCATATTTGAAGAGGGTTATCCGGAGGATGTACCTGAAAGCCTGACTGTTGATTTTCTGGCTGACCGTATCAATTCCCATGTGGAACTGAAAGAAGCCGGAATATATGCCGTCAGCGATGGTGTGTCGTTGAAGGTCTACGATAAAAACGGTGACGATATTACCGTTGCCATTACCGGTGATAAACCTTCGGTGGGCACGGTTCTGCCATCCGGTGCGGCAGCATCTGTCGACCCGGGTGATACCCTGCAGATTAGTACTGGTGACGAATATGTCCTAAATCCAATCGCTGGTGAAACTCGGGGAATGATCAATAACAACACTGGTTATGATTTTTCAACCGGTGGGCCTTATCAATATGAGTTTGAGCTGCCTGATGGCCGTACCGGCATGATTACCATGGATCAGAACTACAATAACGCTGACGATATGGTGGCTGATTTCGAGAGCAAGATTAATGCATTGCTTGATTCTCCCGGTGAGGTCAATCTGGAAATCAATGAGCGTGGTGAAATCAGCTATAAGGTTTTTATGACTATGGAAGGTACCGGCTCTCAAGCAACTAATAATATTACTATTGGCGGTTCTGTCGATGTGGTCATGGCATCGGGCATTTCGTTGAGTGCTGATCCAGGGGCTGGCTCCATTTTTACTCACCAGCCTGAAGCCAAATCTATCTACACGGGTTTTCAGTTCCAAATCACCGGCAATCCAGAAGCAGGCGACAGCTTCTATATCAGCTGGAACTCTGATGGTATTTCAGATAACCGAAATGCGCTGGATTTTGTCGAACTGGAAAGCAGTGATCGTCTGTCGCAGGGATCGACGGGAGTGACTTACACAGAAGCCTATAGCCGGCTGGTGGAGAGAGTTGGTTCCAAAACCAATCTGGCGAACAATCAGACTGAAACCTTCGCCGCAGTGTTGGAAGCGACACAGGCGCAGATCTCATCAATTCAAGGGGTGAGTCTGGATGAAGAAGCGGCACGATTGATTCAGTTTGAATTGCTGTACAACGCCAATGCTCAGGCTATCCAGACGGCACAGGAAATGTTTGACACCTTATTGGCCTCCTTTTGAGGAATAAACTATGAGCTATCGGGTCACTACTTATTATCTTTATAACAATGCCTCTATTGATATGGCCAGGCTGCAAAGTCAGATAAACCGAAGCAATGAACAAATTTCCTCCGGCAAATCGGTATTGTCGCCATCGGATGACCCTGTTGCTTCAGCACGTATTCTACAGCTTGATAACGAAATCAATCAGGCAGGTCAGTACCAAAAAAACATAACCCTGGTCGATAGTCGGTTGAAGCAGGAAGAAGGTGTATTACAGGCCGTAGAAGATGTGATTGATCGGGTTCGCGAACTGACAGTCAAAGCCGGTAACAGTGCTGTCCTGACCAGTAGTGAACGTGAAGCTATCGCGGTAGAAGTACAAGAGCGGTTTGAAGAACTGGTTGATCTCATGAACAGTAAAGACGGTAGTGGTGAATATCTGTTTTCGGGTTTCGCCGGCGATACCGAACCATTTCAACAAAGTGCCGGCGGTGGCATAGTTTACAAAGGTGATGAAGGCCAGCGCATGCTGCAAATCTCCAACTCCAGCTATGTCGCCAGCAGTGACAGTGGTAAGGACGTATTTGTTAGCATAGATTCCAGTGTCACCAGTTTTTTTACCTCTGCCGGGGAGGTCAATCGGGGTAATGCGACGATTTCGTCCGGCTTTACCCTCGACCAGGATGCGTTGGATGCTTACTACCCGGAAGATGTAGTCATAGTATTTGAGAACCCGCTTGATGTGACCCCGGCGCAAAGTAACTTCTCAGTCGTACGGGAATCCGATGGTCGGGTCATCGATGGTCTGGAGCACATTCCATTTACCAATGGCGATAAAATAGAAGTGGCTGGTGTGCAGGTGCAAATTACCGGCGAACCCAAAGCCGGCGACCGTTTTACGATCGAAACCTCTAATAAACAAGCGCTGACGACAACGATTGAGAAGTTCAATTACGCACTGACCAAAATTAGCGACAGTTCCGAATATGCAGATGCCTATGCCGCTCTGATTGCTGAGACACTCGATAATCTTGATAATGCAATCGACAATTTGTCGTCGGTCCGGGCCAAGGTTGGTGCCCGATTAAATACCACAGAAACAACGCAAAATATGCATGCAGATAACGTCCTTGCGGCGCAATCCATACAATCGAAGTTATCGGATCTCGATTACGCTTCCGCCGTTAGTACGTTGGAAATGCAGACCTTTGTGTTGCAGGCAACTCAATCTGCCTTTGTAAAAATTTCCAGTCTCAGTCTGTTTAATTATATCTCCTGATAGACCGCAAAGGGGATTAGTGACGGTTGGCGGTTTTCATTGCGGTTATCCAGACATGCAGGCTTTGAGTATTAAATTACTCGTAGAAACACTATCGCGATCAAAACGTTTGATGCCATCAAAGTCTCTGTTCATCAATTCAATCCAGCTACTCAACAAACTTCCTTGTACCCACGATCAGCAACAGGTATCCGGAAGTGTCAATGAACGTGTTACTCAGTGTAATCTATAGTGGATCTATTTGGCCTGGAAAATCAAAGAGTAGCTGCAAGTCAGTACACTGAAATCATGGGTACGGAATTTTGGTGTTTAACATGGCCTTAAAATGACGACTTAATGCCTATACCTCGGGAGCATGCTTGTATCGCATTATAGAGCGAGAAATACCAAGGGAACCTTTGCAAAATGGGCTATTTTCGCGCAGGACGTTGTCAGCCCCCGTCTCACATCCTCATTTACGCCGTTAAATGGCGGTGTTGCGAGTGGTGCTTCCTTGCCTGCATCAAGACTCTTCCTATTTTCAGAGGCCTCTTAGGTGGGCATACCAGGCAAAAGTTATAAACACATTGCTGAACAACAAAAGCGTGAGTGTTGTGAAAACCTGACTCATTCTCCAATTTTCCTTCGTGCATAGCCGTTTTTAAAACGTCCTGAAGTAATGTATCCGCATATTCATAGCACCTGGGGAATCCAGCGATGATGTATTTGCAGAGTTTATGAGAATCAGGCCACTAGAAATGGTCTTGTTCCGGGTGAATACCGGTGGCTTAGCGTAGCTGGAAAATACCGCCAGTCAATCATGTCTCTGATTTGCAATTGTAAAATTATCGGAGTTAAGTTGGCCTTTCGATAAGGGGCGGAAGTTCAACTGATTAAGAGTGGGTTTACTCCAGAGGAGTCAAAACGGGAGTGGTATATAAGCGGAATAAGTCTTTTAATTGGGTAAGGATATATTGTCTGGGTACTCTCGTCATTGGGATAGATCGCCAACAAGAAAATTTCCATGTTTTCAGCGATTAACCGTGGTTAGCTATCTTTTTCAAGGTTTAGTTCAAAACCATAATTCTTAGCGAGTTCCTGTAATGTTTCGATGCTGCCGGAGATCTCCCATTCAAACCAGTTGGTCCATTCAAACTCCAATCGAACACCCTCTTTTTCCAGGATATAACTGTCGAAATCGATGCCTTTATCGAACGCCAGCTTGCTATATTCGGACTTGACCCGCCAGCCGTGCAGCTTTATCAGAGATGCCAGAATCTCGTTTCCCAGTTCTGTTTTAATGTTGATGGCTTTCATTTAGATAATGAGTATTGTGCCGCTGCTCGTAGATGATTGACGGCTGTTGTTGGTAAGTGTTTTCTTGGTTTTATTATCGCGTTAACGAATTCATTCCATCTCAAATAGCATGTTTCCTGCTGTAACAAGTTGTTTGGTTGACAGATACTCCCCGGCTTGTGTTTCAAATACTATGGCATTTTCCAGTGTTGAAAAAAGCGCCGCGGTATAGAATGCTGAAGCAGGTTCTTTATGTGAGAAGCTATAACGAAAATGGTAAGCAACTCCCTGGTCAATAAAGCCAGCATCTGGTTCAGGCAACTGCTGAATGATTTCTTCATAGCTGATCTTATAGATTTCAAACCCTGATTGATCACCGTTAAGATTTAATGGATAGAATCCGTTTTGCTGATTCATATCCAAGGTCTCATTATAAACAATAGGCAAATTCAGTTGTTTGGCCTTTTCATTTAGATAAGCAATATCAGGTTCTTTGCTCAGAGCGATAAGTACAAATATATCCATTGCCATTAGAGGAGGCTCCAAATTTTTCAGAGGTTCCCTAAAAAACTGTGATCAGAGTTGGGCAGTATTGAATTCTGTCCGCGTTGATACATGGTGTATTACCTTAGTTTTCCATATAGACGCCCAAGATTTTAGGCCGACTGTTTAGGCAGCCTTCAATCACTAACCTTACGGGCTTACCGGCCATGTATGCAGCCAGTAAAGCAGAAATATGTGTCTTGTATCCGCTATTGTCTGAATCGGCCGTTACATACCCGTCTTTAGTATCGCAGTTCCCCTCGGTATAGTCGGCTCCTTCGATGGTCACACGTACCTGGTCCTGGTTCCACCCCGTATAATATCCGGTAATTTTTCCTACTGGTGTTTTTTCAACAGCTGCTGCATTAAAGGAAATACATAGAACTAAAAAAATAGGACTTTTTTCATTATTACTCCTGAGAAATATAATGTTGCTAATTAACTGGGTGGTTGCAATTGCTGTTTGACGGTTTTGCCGAAACAGTTTTTCTGATTGGTTTGTGGTAGTTTCATATCTTCGGCCAATCAAAACCTCGTGATAATCGGTAATCTCTCCAAAACTGTCAATTTGATAATCCAGAAAAACTACCCCAAAGTACTAGTGAAAGTTGTGGCAGCGTTGAACGGTCAACATACAGTGATAACCCAGCGGGTCTCTGTATTATCTGGCATTTTATCTTTTTGCAGTTGGCTGTTCCCAAACCGATCAAAAAACAACCAACCCATCTCTGTTTACCCCACTCAGAGGGCTGTAGTAGCATAGCCGCTATGAAAACATCTCTTGATCATCTCCCAGAGCGGAAACAACAGGATATTCAGATCATTGCGACGGTGCTGCGCGATGCGCTGGATGCATTTCAGCAGAATAAGACCGGTAGCAAGCTGAATTACCGGATTCTGAAGGTCATTTTGTTTGGCAGTTATGCCAAAGGCACCTGGGTGAATGATCCCGTCAATGGTTATGTGAGCGATTACGATATTCTGGTGGTTGTGAATCAGCCGGCGATGGTGGAAGCCTATGAACTGTGGCAGGCTGTGGAGGATCAGATCCGGCGTCGGGTGTCTGAGCCGCTGGGGTTGATCGTGCATACGTTGACGGAGGTGAATAATGCGCTGATAAAAGGGCATTATTTTTTCCGCGATATCCGCGAGCAGGGAATTGAGGTATACAGTGCCGATCACCGTGAGCTGGCAATGCCTGGGAATCTGTCGAAGGAGGAGCAGCAGGAAATTGCCCGTCGGCATTTTGCCCAGTGGTTTGAGAATGCTGATCAATTTTTTACGACGGTCCATGATGATATAAAACGTCAATGGTATAAAAAAGCAGCTTTTGAATTACATCAGGCCACAGAACGTTTCTTTTCCTGTACGTTGCTAGTCTGTACCAATTATCTTCCCAAGACTCATAACCTCGCGCATCAGCGTTCGTTGTGTACACAGCATCATCCTGAGTTTGCCGTTTTGTTTCCAGCAGATAACAAGTTCCATCGTCGCAGTTTTCAGCGGCTAAAACGTGCCTATGTCGATGCCCGTTATTCTGAGCATTATGAAATTACGTTGGAGGAATTAAATTGGCTGGTGGAAGAGACTGAAAAATTGAAGAACCTGACGGATCGGGTGTGTCGGGCGTTGTTGAGCTAACAGCGTACATTACGGGAATGAAGCCTGGTAATCACTATGTGGTACCAGGCTTTTTTTATGGAAGCGGGTTACAGATTGGCCACGGTTTTACGCGCGCCTTGTTGCAGCAGTTGCTGGTAAAAAGCGGTAACACGTTTGAGGACTTCCGGGTGTTGACCAATGTCAGCGGCGAAGATCGATTCAATGGAGAGCAGGGTTTTGACGATGTCCGCAGCGTCCTGATGACCGACAATGATTTGTTGCAGTTCCTGGACTCTGGGATCTTTAACCTCGATGGCCTGGCCCTGGTCGTCTTGTCCGCCAACGTATTTGATCCAGCCGGCAATACCCAGTGCGAGCAATGAAAAATCGCTGCCTTGCTGAAGATGATAACGCAGGCTGCCACCAAATCGTTGCGGAATTTTCTGGCTGCCATCCATGGCAATTTGCCATGTACGATGTTTCAGGCTGGGATTGGAAAAACGTTCAATCAGACTGTGAGCGTATTGATGGAGATCTGTTCCTGCCGGCATGTTTAAGGAAGGGGCCTGGGTTTCCAGCATCAGTTTCAAAGCGGTCTGTTTGAAATGCGGATCCGCCATGGTATCCGAAATGTGCTCGTAACCGGCGAGGTGGCCGAGGTAAGCCAGAAATGAATGAGCGCCGTTGAGCATTCTCAGTTTCATTTCCTCGTAAGGCACCACGTCATCGACGAATTCGGCACCAGCCAGGTTCCAGTCCGGTCTGCCAGCGACGAAGTCATCTTCAATCACCCATTGGCGAAAGGGTTCGCAGGCGATGCCACACGGATCGGATTCACCGATCACTTCTGCAATTTCATCCAGAGTATCAGTTGTGGCCGCTGGTACGATGCGGTCGACCATGGTGCAGGGGAAACTGACCTGGGTGGAGATCCAGTCGCCCAGTTCCGGATCGATCAGATTGGCAAACTGCAGTATCGCTTGTCGGGCTGTTTTGCCGTTTTCCTGCATGTTGTCGCAGGATAGTACGGTAAATGGCAGTAATTTTGCTGCTTTTCTGAGTCGCAGGGCTTCAACAATAACACCGATTGCGGACCGTGGTGCCGAAGGGGTTTTCAGATCCTGAGCAATCATCGGGTTGGTGGTTTCGAGTTTGCCGGATGCATCGACACAATAACCTTTTTCGGTAATGGTCATGGAGGCGATGGCGATCTGAGGTTCCGCCAGTTTGGCCAGCAATGCGTCCATGCCATCGCTCAATACGTGTATGGATTCGGTGACGATGCCAACGATTCTGGCATGACTGCCATCAGTGCCTTTTTCGAGTACGCTGTACAAATGCTCCTGTGCCCGCAGGGATTTTATCAGCTCACCGTTACCCATCAGGCTGACTTCACAGATTCCCCAATCGCTGTCGGACAGGTTGGCCACATCGTCGGTGTAGAGTGCCTGGTGGGCGCGATGAAAGGCGCCAAAACCGAAGTGAACAATTTTAGTGGTCAGCCGGTTTCTATCATATCCAGGTGTTTTGACCCCTTGATTCAGTGTTGCGGTGGCGATGTTGTTCATCGTTATCGTGCTCCTTACAGGCTGGCAATATCCAGGCGGTCGCCGGACACATACGTTTTTTGGTTGATGATCAGCCGGCGCGTTTCAGACTCAGGCAGTTGCAGCTGTAGGCTGGTGTAGGCCGGCTGGAATTGGCCTGTCCGTTGTATCTGCAGATTGATGTCTTGACCCGTACAGGTCATCTGAATGGCCAGGTGAAGGTATTGTTCCTGTTGATAACCATAGGATTCACCATCGTCATCAAATATATCGGTCTGGCTATGACCGCTTCCCATCAGCGGAAATATGGCCAGTTGCCGTTCATTGTCCTGATCTTTATTGACCGCAGCGGTCCGGCTGCTGGTTGGGATGACAGTCCCGGCTCTGACCAGTAGTGGGAGTTTTTCGAGTGGTGCGGCCATGGTGATGGTCTGGCCACCGCAGAACCATTGCTGATCATAAAAGTCATACCAGCCTCTTTCATTGGCAGGCAGATAAACCTGCCGCTGCCGTTGTCCGGGTTCCACGACCGAAGCCACCAGCAGATCCTGGCCCAACAGGTAATCGTCACATTCACGGAAGGTCTGCGGGTCGGCTTCATGATCCAGGAACGTCGGACGCAGTATGGGTTCGTGCTGGGAATGGGCCTGCCAGAGTGCGTTGTAAAGGTAGGGTAGTAACTGATATCTGAGGTTGATCGCCTGGCGTATGGCCGGAGTGACTTCCGGATACATCCAGGGTTCATTGACGGAGCCGTCATCATTCCAGGAATGAATGGTGAAGCGCGGATGCATGACACCATTTTGTACCCAGCGCAAAAACAGCTCGGGATCGGGTTTTCCACCGGCAAAGCCGCCGACATCATGACCGATGTTATAGAGACCGGACAAACTCATCCCCAAGCCCATTTTGATGTTGTAACGCAGGCTTTCCCAGTTGGTGCGGTTGTCACCACTCCAGGTTTGTACGTAGCGGTTCATACCGGGGCAGCCGGAACGGGAGATCAGATAAGGTCTGAGAGTCGGTGCGTGCTGTTTCTGGGCTTCATAAGAAGCTTTCATCATCAGTAGTGAATGCAGCGGACGTATCAGGCTGATAGGAATTTCGCGGCCAAAGCCGGCACAACGGGCGTTTCGATCCCAGATTTCATATTCGTTGTTGTCGTTCCAGGTGGCATCGATGCCTTTGTCCAGCAGTTGCTGTTTAACGTTGTTTTGCCACCAGGTAACGGTGTCTGGATTTGTAAAGTCCAGGTGAGATCCGTCGGCATCCCAGAATACCGAAATTTCCGGTTCTTCTGTTTCTGAGTCACGGATAAACAAGCCTTGCGCGCGGGCTTCTTCATAACGTGGATGATCGTGAAGCATACAGGGCTTTATGTTCGCGGCCAGTTTGACCCCGTGCTGGTGAAAGTAGTCTGACATCGCTTCCGGTGACGGAACTTTATCGTGGTTCCAGTTGAAGACGTAACGCTTGTTACCGATGGAGGTATAGCCGGAAGACAGCTGAAAAGAATCACAGGGAATAGCCTGTTCGGCACACTGATCCACAAACCCCTGTAGCAGTTCCTGAGAGTTGGGGGCATCGGTGTATTGCATGGTGGAACCGCTGTAACCCAGGCTCCATTTCGGGCCGAAGATAGTGCCACCGGTCAGCTGTACGAAGGCTTTGGTGATATCCAACACTTTGCTGCCGTACATGAAATACAGATCCATATCGCCATCTTCGGCACGGTAACTGCGATATTTTATGTGGTAGTTATCCAGCTCATTACCAAGGTCGAACCAACTGCTCGCCAGATTGTCGTAGAACAAACCATAGCTGGCGGTATCGCGACGTGTGATGTAGAAGGGGATATGCTTGTAGAGGGGATCTGTTTTGCTAGCATCGTAACCCATTGCGTCCAGGTTGCGCATTTCAAAGCGCCGGCCGGCGCGGTTGAGATCTCCGGTTTTTTCACCTAAACCATAGTAGAACTCATCGTCGTGACGGTGCATAAAATGGGCGACGCCGTTGTCTTGGGGGGAGATCTGGAATGCGCCGGTTTTACGGTCTTGGGCGAAAGACTGCCATTGGCCGTTAATCTGCTGCTGCCATTCCATCCATAAGGGATTGTGAATGACCAGGCGTAAGGTGTCGGTGGCAATGGTTATTTTGTTTTCGTCGTGTACAAGATGAAACTCAGGTAAGGTGAAGCCTTCCACGGAGTCTCTGCTTCTGCCCTCCCATTCGGTATCATGTTTGTCTGGACTTACGGTCCAGGTGCGATCCAGTCGGAATTGGTTATCGCGTTTGATCACGATCCGGAATAGGTTTTGTTCCAGCACGTAGACCCGCAGAGTGTGTTTGCCGTCAAACCTGAGGCTAACCTGGTGTTGATCGTGTGTTTCCAATACCCAGTGTTTTAGCGTTTTCATAGGTTCTGTTCCTTTATGCCTGGCATTTGTCAGGCCGTAAATAACGTTGATTCGTTTGCCTGTCACCTTGGAGCATGGTGACAGGCGGGTATTACCCATTTATTCAGGAGAGAAGATGAGGCTCAGAGTTACCTGTTTACC
The DNA here is from genome assembly GCF_050297175.1 of Gynuella sp. Lineage (NCBI taxonomy): Bacteria > Pseudomonadati > Pseudomonadota > Gammaproteobacteria > Oceanospirillales > Saccharospirillaceae > Gynuella > Gynuella sp. The sequence goes on from NZ_JBNKSF010000030.1 coordinate 22,532, forward strand.
GGTAACCCAAAAATACCTGAGGCAGAATCAGGGTGATTTCCGGCAGGTAGGTTACTAACATTAGAGCCAGCACCAGCACGGCATAAAATGGCAATAGTGGCTTGATCACTTTATCGATCTTGACATTACCGACCGAGCAACCGACGAATAACGCACTGCCAACCGGTGGTGTGCAAATACCGATGCAGAGGTTGAAAGTCATCATGATACCGAAATGAACAGGGTCCATACCCAGATCCATGGCGATGGGCAGAAAAATGGGGGTGAAGATCAACAGCGCAGGAGTCATATCCATAAATACGCCAATGACCAGCAGAATGATATTGATCAACAGTAGTATGACGATGGGGTTGTCGGAGACCGCCAGCAGAGCATCGCTGATCATATAAGGAATATCTGCATTGGCCATCGCCCATGACATGCCCATGGATGCGCCGATCAGTAATAGCACGATAGAGGTTGTCATCACGGATTCGAGGACAATCTTCGGTAATTGGGATATTTTGACTTCACGATAAAACACCACGGCGAGTAACAGGGTGTAGACAACAGCGATGGCTGATGCTTCCGTTGCTGTAAAAATCCCACCAATGATGCCGCCAATAATCACGATAATAAGACCGAGACTTGGAATGGCCTGTAGGGTTTTCTTGATAACTTCCTGAAAAGCCGGTTTTGGCGAAACGGGGTAATTGTGTTTGCGGGCCATGATGCCAGCCACAATCATCAGGCTGACACCCATGATAATACCCGGAATATATCCGCCTAAAAACAATGCGCCGATGGATGTTCCACCGGAAATCAGCGAGTAGACGATGAAGGTATTGCTGGGCGGAATCAGTAGCCCGGTCGGGCATGAGGTGATGTTAACTGCTGCTGAGTAGGCCGGGTCATAGCCTTCTTTGCGTTGCAGTGGTGCCATGGTGCCACCCACAGCAGCGGCGGAGGCTACGGCAGAACCCGAAATTGATCCAAACATCATATTGGCGAGTATGTTGACGTGTGCCAGAGACCCTGGCAAACGCCCGCCGATGACTTTGGCAAAGTCGATAAGCCGCATGGCAATGCCACCCTGGTTCATGATGTTGCCGGCTAAGATGAAGAATGGAATGGCCAGCAACGAAAAACTGTCCAGTCCGGAAGCCATTTTTTGCGAAATCACCGATATGGCGGCGTCAAACGGCAGTGCTAACAGGATGGTTAAGAGTGAAGAAACACCTATTGCGAATGAAATAGGTACACCCAACCCGAGAAAGATGAAAAAGGTACCGAAGAGTACGATAAATACCAGCCATTCCACGTGTGTATTCCTTATATTTGTTCTTCAGATGAATGAGAAGTCGGGTTCTTCAGTGTGTTAAAGCACTGAATGAAATCCTGGAACAGATAAACCAGCATAAAAATGCCGCTCAGGGGAATGGCGGAATAGATCCATCCCATTTCTACACCCAGCGCTGGAGAGACCTGGCCAGTGGAGAGAACCTGGATGACCAGTTTGGTGCCACCATAAGTCATGATGACGCCAACAAAGAACAGACTGATCAGATTGATAATCAGACGTAGTATGTTTTCTTTGCCAGGGTTGTTTTCCAGTTTCTGGGCCAACAAATCAATGGCGAGATGTTTCTTCTGGCCGAGAGTGTATGCCGCACCCATCAGACCAACCCAGATAAATAGGAAGCGGGCTATTTCATCGGTATATGTGCTGGGACTGCTCAGAACATAACGGGAAAATACCTGCCAGACGACACATGCAACCAATACACTGCACAGGCTGACACAGAAGGTTGCAAGTACCTTGTTCAATAACCTGATGATTTTATTCATATTTTTTCCAGGCGGATGAGAATTGTTGTTTGTTGTTAGGCACAGTGAAACGTGCCAAGTTCACCATTCATAAAAGGTTAACCAATTGGCCATAAATTACCAACCAAAATTTTGGTTTTCATTCGTTACAGCAACGACTATGATGATATTGGTCAACCAAAATGAAGATATTGGTTGAACTATGCACACATTTAGTGAACTCTGATACGGAAGGCGCTTGCAAGCCATGAAACTGGTTGCCAGTCAGTCTCGGTTATCAATCCAATAATCTAATAAATACAAGATGGAGTTCTTATGCAATTCAATCGCAAGACAGTTCAGGCAGTGGTCACGGGCATTGTGTTCGCAGCGGCTTCCAGCCTGGCATCAGCAGCAACCATTCTGAAGTTGAGTCATAACCAGGATCAAAAGCACCCTGTGCATCTGTCCATGAAATACATGGCGAAGAAAGTGAAAGAATATACTAATGGAGAAGTACGGATTCGTATCTATCCTAACAGTCAGCTTGGTACTCAGCGTGAGTCGATGGAGTTGCTGCAGAGCGGTGCTCTTGATATTGCTAAAACCAATGCCAGTGAGTTGGAGTCATTTGAGCCTGCTTATGGTGCCTTCAATATTCCTTATATTTTTCACGATCGTGATCATTTTTATCGCGCTTTGACCGGTAAAGTAGGGGATGACATTCTGAATGCCTCTGCTGGTAAAGGCTTTATTGGTCTAACATACTATGATGGTGGTTCACGGAATTTTTACGCTCAGAAGCCAATCAAGTCTCCTGCGGATCTGGTAGGTATGAAGATTCGTGTTCAGCCAAGTCCTACAGCGGTTGAAATGATCAAGCTGATGGGAGGATCACCCACGCCGCTGGCATACGGCGAATTGTATACCGCTTTGCAACAGGGGGTTGTGGATGGTGCTGAAAACAACCCTACCGCGTTGACCAATTCCCGGCATGGTGAAGTTGCCAAGTTTTACAGTCTTGATGAACACACTATGATCCCTGATGTACTGGTGATTGGTGAGAAAAGCTGGAAAAAATTAACGCCGGAACAGCAAGTGGCGGTGAAGAAAGCAGCTAAGGAATCCATGTTGTATCACAAAGATCTGTGGACCAAAATGATTAACGAGGCTGTTGATCAAGCAAAATCCTCAATGGGTGTTACATTTGTCGATGTGGAAAAACAACCTTTTATCGACGCGGTAAAACCTATGCATGACGCTGCGTTGAAAAATTCTGAGATCGCTCAGTATGTCAAAGAAATTGATGCGCTGGCTAACTGAGAATACGTTTATGAGTCGGACAGAAAGCCAAACGGCTTTCTGTCCGAAGCGCAGGAGTTGTTTATCTATATGGTTATGTAGGTAATAGATGTATCCGATTGACCATTTAATTGAGCAGGATAATATTGTTCATAGCTGATAACTGTAGGTATCGAACGGATGAACCTGGAAATTGTGACAACTAAGAGACTGTATCAGGAAATAGGCATAGAGTTACAAAACCGAATGTCATCTGGACAATATAGAGTTGGTGACCGGTTGCCTCCTGAGCGCAATATTGCCGAAGAACTGGGAGTGAGTCGTTCAGTTGTCCGTGAGGCGATTATTATGTTGGAGCTTCAGGGATTTGTTGAAGTTCTGAAAGGTTCCGGTGTTTATATTCTGCAGTTGCCCGGTGAAACCAGTGCCGATAAAGAGAGCAGTACTGATCAGAAATCCACTGATGTTGGTCCGTTTGAATTGTTACAGGCCAGGCAGGTGATTGAAAGTCAGATTGCCAGTTTTGCGGCTAATAATGTTACCAAAAATGACATTTTCCGTCTCAGGCATTCTCTGGATGAAGAGCGCAAAAGTCTGGAAACCGGAAAGTCTGATTATGATGGTGACCGTAGCTTTCATTTTATTATTGCCGAGGCCTCACAGAACAGCGTGTTAAGCGACATGATTAAGGAGCTGTGGCGTCGTCGGGAACAGAGTCCTATGTGGCAGCAGTTGCATACCAGGATCACTAATCACGCGTATCGCTATAAGTGGTTGGATGATCACGAAAAAATTCTGCTGGCTTTGCAGAAGTGCAGCCCGGATGGTGCCAGAGAGGCAATGTGGCAGCATATTGAGAATGTCAAACAAACTTTGTTTGAATTGTCCGATGTGGATGATCCGGAATTCGATGGCTTTTTATTCAGATAACTTTTTTACGTTTTTTAGTAAGGGCTAGACAATGGAACAAACCTGGCGTTGGTACGGACCTGATGATCCCGTATCGCTTGATGACATCAAACAGGCCGGCGCGACCGGTATTGTGACGGCTCTGCACCATATTCCCAATGGTGAGGTGTGGAGTACCGAAGAAATTCAGGCACGCAAAACAATGCTTGAAGCCAAGGGATTCCGCTGGTCGGTAGTAGAGAGCGTTCCCGTTCACGAAGAGATTAAAACCCGTAGCGGACAGTATGCGTTATGGATCAAAAATTATCAGCAAACACTGATTAATCTGGCCAGTTGTGGCGTTGATACAGTGTGCTACAACTTTATGCCGGTACTGGACTGGACCCGTACAGATCTGGAGTATGAGTTGCCAGATGGCTCAAGGGCATTACGATTCGATCAGATTGAATTTGCGGCGTTTGATTTGTTTATTCTGAAACGACCAGGTGCAGTAGCGGAATATTCAGAAACTGAACAACAGCAGGCTAAGGCCAAATATGAGTCTATGACTGAAGAGGCCAGACAAAAACTGGTTTCTAATATTATTGCCGGTCTGCCGGGTGCAGAAGAAGGTTATACACTGGATGAGTTTCAACAACGACTTGATACCTATAAGGATATTGATAAAGCAAAACTCCGTGAACATATGGTTTTGTTTTTGCAGGAGTTGATTCCTGTTTGTGAAGCGCACGGTATCAGGTTGGCGGTGCATCCGGATGATCCACCAAGACCCATTCTTGGATTGCCAAGGATCGTATCCACCATTGAAGATATCGAAGCACTGACTTCGGCGGTGCCCAGCAAAATGAATGGGATTACCATGTGTACCGGGTCTTATGGTGTGCGGGGTGATAATGATCTCGTTCATATGATTGAAACTTACGGCGAGCGTATTTATTTTACCCATCTGCGTTCCACTCAAAGAGAGGACAACCCGTTAAGTTTTCATGAGGCTACGCACTTGGAAGGCGATGTTGACATGTACAAGGTCATCAATGCACTGCTTAAGGAAGAGAAACGCCGTTCAGTTGAAAAAGATGCTCCGTTGATCCCCATGCGACCGGATCATGGTCACCAAATGATTGATGATTTGCGTAAGAAAACCAATCCGGGGTACTCCTGTATCGGCCGACTGAAGGGTCTGGCAGAAATCAGAGGCCTTGAACTGGCATTGCGCCGGACATTTTACGAATAACACCTCCTAAGTGGTTTGGCGGGCAGGTGAAGTACTCCCTCCTGTTTGTCACCGCTTTGCTTGTGATGGTGAGCTCTCCTGCCGGAACCTGGTTCCGGCTTTTTTATGGCCTTGAATCCTGCAGCTGGGAAAATCTTGAGTATTTTGGGCTATCCTGATGTATATCTGCTCACGGGATATGCAATCGTCTTGGATCTTTACTGAAAACAATCACTTTCTCAAGGTTGTAATTCTGATATCCAGATCAACTAGTAGTAGCCTTTATCCGTTGCAAATATCTTTTAATCTGACCAGGAGAAATATATGAGTATAGTAAAAGCATTTGGCGCGGTTTCGCCGACTTCTGGAGTTGGTGCACTAAAAATTGAGCGTAGGCAACTGCGCGACAATGATGTTGCTATTGAAATTGACTATTGCGGAGTTTGTCATACCGATATTCATTTTGTCGAAAATGATTGGGGAGCCACCCAGTACCCGGTGGTGCCAGGGCACGAGATTATCGGCCGTGTGACCGCTGTGGGCACGGCTGTAACCAAATATAAGCCCGGAGATGTTGTTGGGGTGGGGTGTCTGGTGGACTCATGCAAGGAATGCAGCGCATGTGACCATGGTTTGGAGCAGTACTGCGAGAATGGCATGGTAGGCACATATGGTGGTGTCGATCGCATTGACCATACCCCAACCCATGGTGGTTACTCAGAAAGTATCATCGTACGGGATGAATTTGTGTTAAGTATTCCTGAACAATTGAACCGTGCGACGGCTGCGCCACTGTTGTGTGCCGGTATCACCACCTATTCGCCGTTGCGTCATGTTGGCGTGAAAGCCGGCGATAAAGTTGGGGTTATTGGTATGGGGGGGCTCGGTCATATGGGTGTCAAATTTGCCAAAGCACTGGGAGCTGAGGTCACTCTGTTTACCCGCTCCAAGTCCAAGGAAGAAGAGGCCAGAAAACAGGGCGCGGATCATGTCGTGATCTCAACGGATACTGCCCAGATGAACGCTGTGGCTGACACATTCGATTATCTGTTGGATACCATTCCGGTCACTCATGACTTCAATCCTTATCTCAAATGCTTGAAATTTAGTGGCAAGCATATGGTCGTTGGTCAGCTGTCGCCACTGGAACCCGCACTCGGACTTGCTGCACTGGTGACCAAACGCCGTTCTCTGATGGGATCAATGATCGGGGGGATAGCTGAAACGCAGGAGATGTTGGAATTCTGTGCAGAGCATGGCATTGAGTGTGATGTGGAAATGCTGGATATTGAAAACATTAATCAGGCGTATGATCGGATGAAGAAAGGTGATGTCAGATATCGATTCGTGATTGATATGAAATCACTGAAGCAGGATTAATATTTAATCTGGTTGATCAGGGACACACAATGATCGATGTGTCCCTGCAACTAACAAAGTTATTGAGCGTTATAGGTTTCAAATTCAGCAACAGCCGGCGTCCCGGAAGCACTGGTGATATTGAAATCCAGTTTACTCAGGTTGGTGCTGTTGAACTTGATCGTGCCTGCACCATTACCTGATTTCAACGTTGCGCCAGTGTCATGGTTTACCAGTGTCCAGGAGCCAATGCGTCCCTGGGATCCAGGCGCTTCACGAATAACGACTGTATTCACGGTTTTGCTGCCACCCCATTTAATAGAGATTCGTCCGGTTGAACCATTGGGTGACCAATAGGTACTGGTATCGCCATCACGGACATTACCATAGCTGGTGCCAGAAGCTTTGCTGGAACCATCTGAGCCAGCGCCGATAGACAGGTTGGTGCCTAAATTGCCGCCATTGTTTCCACCGTTGTCACCGCCATTGTTTCCACCATTGTCACCGCCGTTGTTTCCACCGGATGTGCTGCAAGAGCCGTTGGATTCTTTCAGACCGTTGTTGGCGCCTGCGGCATTGGTCACAATGTTTTTAACGCAGTTGGCTCCATCAAGACGATAGTTGTAAGGAATGGTGATAGATGTTGTAGAGGAGGGGTTCGGGCCTGCCGGATGTTCGTTAGCTGTTTGCTTCCAGGTAACATTCTCAAAGATATTGCCACTGATATCCCAGTAGCCCATTTCGTTGGTATAGAATGTGCCAATTGGGTTGTTTACGCCGTTGAAATGGTTATTTTCTGCCTTGATGGAACCACCGATGCGAGGGTTCATGGCTGATTTGGAAACATTGGTATAGTAGTTGTTGTAGGCATGGGCTGTCCCATGTCTTAAAAGTGGCATGCGAGAATCGACTTCGTCATACCAATTGTGGTGGAACGTTACGTAGGTGTTGTAGGTATCGCTGTCGCTGGAACCCACGAGTCCGCCACGACCTGAATGATAAAACTTGTTATAAGAAACAGTGACATATTGAGTGGTGCTTTTCATGTCCACCAAAGAATCGTAACCACTGCTTTCGCCACCGGAAGCCTCTAGGGTGTTGTGGTCAATCCAGATGTTGTGAACATTTTTTTCCATGCCGATGGCATCACCACCATTGGATGTTGGATAACCGGATTTTTTAACGTTTTTAACATTAATGTTCTGAATAATGATGTTGGAGGCTTCACGAATATGAATACCGATCTGGTCGAATACCGCACCGCTGCCGATTCCGATCAGAGAGATGTTTTTAACTTTTTTGAATTGAATTGAATCACTGGTGGTATCGCAACTACCGGATACTTTGCTGGTATTGCCATGATTGATGGTGCCGCTGACATAAATAATCAGTGGAGATTCTGTTGATGCCCGATTACACATGGCCTGGTTGATCTGAGTCCCGGTTGAGGCATATACCACGTTGCCTCCCTGTCCGCCTGTAGTTCCTCCATTCAGCGTCGCATATCCCTCCAATGTTGCTGCGAAAACCGGGCTGGCCATACCTAAAGTGCCTGCCAGGCCAAGTGTTGTGCTCAGAAAAGCTCGTTTTTTATTCAACATGAAGTATTACCTTTCATTTGTCGTTTTTTTAAAGTATTTCCCCGATTTTCGATAAACGATTATTCGGGATGGCTTTTGCGATACCTATAAAATGAATGCACGGCTCATTTATCGGTAGGCTAAAAAAACTGAAGTTTGTGGTTTGATGCACATTTTCTTTAAGTTACTGGTGCTAAAGAGGATGCTGTAGTCAATGAATTATTATTCATATTTTATTTGATGATGTTAGTGAATAAGTTTGCATTTGTCTTGGTTTTTTTTCGAAAAACATATGGCTTTGTTAATTTTTTTTGTTTCATTTTTTATAAAATTTATAAGCGTGTCTGTTTCACTTTGTTAGAGAATTAAAAGCATTTATATAAGGAAAAAATCAATATTTTTTGTTTTTGTTTTTATAACGTTAACATAAAAACTTAGTGTTTTTATAAAAGTTCTTTGATAGACATTTTTTTATATGACTTTTCAGTTCAAAATGTTTTTTAAATATGTCTGTAGTTTTTGGAAGCCTCTGAAAAATAAGCCATTTTTGATCTAGGCAGGGACGCACCATTCGTAAAGCCATCACTAGAAAGAGTGCCATGTTAAAACGGAGTTGACGATGTTCTGTGCGGAAATAAGCCATTTTTCAGAAATTCCCGGAATATATATTCACATTGTGATATCGGATTTGCCGGCTATTGCATCGTTGAAACCGTTTCCGTGATATGTCCTGGCTGGTTGTCCCATTCCTAATATTAGTGTTGGTTCTGTTTGCACTTGAGAATAAGGTGCTATGTACCTGATCGTCAGATTTGGGTTCAGGGTGGGGGTTTTCTGTATTATCTGGCCAGGATTATATTAGGGGAGCTTCCGGTTTAAAAAGTGCTGTTCTTTCTGTTTTAAATCGGTTAAAAATCCTTCCCCCTTCTTCTCGCATTTCCTGATGTATAAGGATATAGATAATGTTCAAACTTATGGGCCGTTTTCCCGCAGTTGTCTGGGTGATCATATGGGGGACATTCCTATCCCGATTCACATATTTCATGGTGTGGCCGTTTTTGGCTGTGTTGTTGTATCGACAGTTTGGTATGAGTGAAGGAGAGGTTGGTTTGATCCTGGGGCTGGGGGCTTTATCCGGCACCACAAGTGGGTTATGGATTGGCCATCTTTCTGACCGAATTGGTCGCAGTAAAATCATTTTGACAGGATGTGGTTTAGGCGTATTGGCATTTCTGTCTATGGCAACAGCCCACCAGGTTTACAGTTATATCTTCGGCATTATGGCAACCGGGATTTCCCGCGCATTGCTCGAACCGCCAGGCAAGGCACTGATCAGCGATGCCATAGAGGATATTCCTGTTCGCGAAATGGCCTTCCATCTGCGTTACTACGTGTTGAATCTCGGAGCCGCAGCAGGGCCAGTGGTTGGTCTTACGTTTGGGTTGGTAGGTCAGCAACAGACTTTCCTGTTAACTGCACTGAGCTTTGTACTGTATATGGTGGCTTTGATCGTCGTTCTAAGACGTGACATGCGGGAAGTCGTACCCTCTTCGAAGTCTGTTGCTGGTGGATTGGCTGCAACCATGGCTCTTTTGATGCAGGATCGGGCATTTTTACTATTGGTATTGGCCAATATTCTGGTGATGTTGTGTTATGCCCAGCTCGAGGCGCCGTTGCTACAGTATCTGAGTCTGGCGGGTGCCGATTATGCCGTGTCGCTGATGACCTGGCTGGTGGTGGCCAATGCTGCGACCATTCTGTGTCTACAGTTTCCGTTATTGAAACTTATGAGGCTCTGGCCGCTGGATACCCGTATCAATGTCAGCCTGATGTTTTTTGCACTGGCATTTATCATGTTTCTGCTGATTCCGCCCGAAAGTGCCGGGTTATGGATATTGGCCGTTGTTGTGTTGTCGGCAGGAGAGGTTGTGCTGTTTCCGACGTTGGGATTAAAGATAGACCGACTGGCTCCCGCTCACTTGAAAGGCAGCTATTTTGGGGCTGCCGGGTTGTATGGCTATGGCTATGCCCTCGGGCCGATTGTGGGCGGATTTTTGCTGCAATATTATGGTGGCCAGGTGCTCTGGGGAACGATGTTCCTATTGGTTATGCTGGCGCTCGTGCTGGTTTATCGGTCCCGCAATGCCCCAAGGCCGGTATTTGAGACCGAGCTGACGGCATCGCAATGACTTTGCGCCGGTGACGAGCAACCGGGATGGGTAGTCGCAGAAATACGAATACCCATGTTCCTCCGTCCTGGCTTAGCCGTTGCGGTAGAGGTAGCTGTAACCATTGATGGCCGGCACGCCACCGAGGTGAGCGTAAAGTACCTTGGCACCTTTGGGAAAATAACCTTTACTGACCAGATCAATCAGTCCTTGCATGGACTTACCTTCATATACCGGGTCCGTCATCATGCCTTCGAGTCTGGCCACCAACCGGATGGCTGCGTTGGTTTCTTCAGATGGAACACCATAGGCAGGGTAGGCATAGTCATCCAGAATGATTATATCGTCTGCTGTTAAGTCCTGTTCCAGTTCTACCAATGCTGCGGTGTTTTGGGCGATTCTCAATACCTGGGCATGGTTTTGTTCCGGTGTTCCGGAGGCATCGATACCGATCACATTTCGGGCTCGACCATCGGCCGCAAAACCGACCACCATACCGGCCATAGTTGAGCCCGTGACGGTACACACCACAATATAGTCGAAGTTAATGCCCAGTTCGGCTTCCTGCTGGCGGACTTCCTCCGCAAATGCGACATACCCGAGACCGCCATATTGATGTTCCGATGCACCGGCTGGAATCGGGTAGGGGGTGCCCCCGTTACGTTTGACATCTTCAAGGGCGTTTTCCCAGCTTTCCCGTATGCCAATATCAAACCCTTCTTCGATCAATTCGACATCGGCTCCCATGACCCGACTCATCAGAATGTTGCCGACCCGGTCATAAACGGCATCCTGAAACGGTACCCAGCTTTCCTGCACCAAGCGGCATTTGAGCCCTAGTTTGGCAGCTACGGCAGCGACCTGTCGGGTGTGGTTGGACTGTACTCCGCCAATGGTAACTAATGTGTCCGCACCGGAGGCCAGGGCATCCGGGATAATATATTCCAGTTTGCGTATTTTGTTGCCACCAAAAGCCAAACCGCTGTTGCAGTCTTCGCGCTTGGCATAAATGTCCACATGGTTGCCGAGGTGTGCTGAGAGACGACTGAGTTTTTCAATTGGAGTCGGACCAAACGTCAGGGGGTGGCGTGCAAATTTGTCCAGTTTCATGGTGAATCTCCCAAGAGGGTGAAATGTTGTTGGAAAAATGGCGGTCGACCTTGATAACAGGCTACTGGAGTTTGGCAGAAATGTGCTTTCTATTTTTGGGTATTTACTGATGGAAAATTTCATATATATTTATATTAGTGATTTATTTATGCCATTAAATGCTTGAAAACGGAATAAAATTTCATGACCGAATTGCTGGATCGTATTGACCGTCAATTGTTGCGATTATTGCAGCGGGATGGTGGTTTGAGTAACGCTGAACTCGCCAGAAAAGTGAACGTCAGTCCGGCCACTTGTTTTCGGCGCGTGGAACGTTTGCATAAGGGGGGTCATATTCGAGGCGTCTATGCCGATATTAACCCGGACAGTGTTGATATGGGGGCATTGGTTATTGTCGGAGTCGTACTGGATCGCTCCACGCCGGAAAGCTTCGCTGAATTCGAGGCCGCTATTGTTAAGCTCAACGTTATCATTGATTGCCAGTTGGTGGCCGGTGAGTTCGATTATTTTCTGCGCGCCAGAGTGAATGATATTGCTGATTTCAACCGTATTCATGCCACTCAGCTAATCTCTCTGCCTGGAGTTCGGCAAATTCGCACGTTTTTTGTTATGAAAGAAGTGATCGACCATGCCCCGCTTAATTTCTGATCATGTCGTATCAGCTGGTCAAATTGTAATCAATATGTAGTGTTTTTGATTTATATCAACCACAACATAATGTGGTTTTTATACAGTGCGCCTCCTTATTTATCTATCCACAGTGAAACGGGAGCCGTAGCCAATGACGACATTTACCACCAAGCAGCCTGACAGCTCTTGTTCGATGAACGAAATGGAAGTGGTTAAGCGGGACGGCAGTGTGGTTGGGTTTAGCCAGGAACGTATTTTCAGTGCTGTTAATAAGGCAGCCAATGCCTGTCAGGAGCCGAATCCGGCATTTGCAGCCTCGGTGACTGCAGAGGTCATGACCCGATTGCGGGGTAAGTCTCGTATCGATATCGATACCATCCAGAAAACCGTCGAAAATGTGTTGATGACCAGCGGTCGACCTGAAATTGCGCGTTGTTATATTGAATACCGTCATGACCGGGATGTTTCCCGGGAAAAGCGTGGACGTTTGTATACCGAAGTTTTGGGCTTGATTGAGCAGAGTAATGCCGATCTGCTGAACGAGAATGCCAATAAAGATGCCAAGGTTATTCCCACTCAACGGGATCTGTTGGCAGGTATTACCGCCCGGGAATTTGCCAAGCGTCATCTGCTGCCGTCGGATGTGGTCCTAGCCCATGAGCGCGGTGAAATTCACTATCATGACCTCGACTATGCGCCGTTTTTCCCCATGTTTAACTGTATGTTGGTGGATCTTGAGAACATGCTGACTCATGGTTTTAAAATGGGCAATGCTGATATTGGTCCTCCTAAATCCATTGCTACAGCGGCAGCGGTCACGGCTCAGATCATCGCTCAGGTGGCGTCTCATATTTACGGAGGTACAACCATCAATCGTATTGATGAGGTGCTGGCCCCCTATGTTCTGATCAGCTATGAGAAACATTTGCAGACCGGGCGGCAATGGCAGATTACGCAGCCGGAAGACTATGCAATGGCACTGACCGAAAAAGAATGCCACGACGCGTTTCAGGCACTGGAGTATGAGGTGAATACACTGCATACCAGTAATGGTCAGACACCGTTCGTGACATTTGGTTTTGGGTTAGGCGATAGCTGGCCGGCGAGAATGATCCAAAAAGCCATACTGCAAAACCGTATGGATGGACTGGGTGTCAATTGTAAGACCGCTATTTTTCCAAAGCTGGTGTTTACCATCAAAGAAGGTCTCAATCGTCGGCCTGAAGATCCCAATTATGATATCAAGCAACTGGCGCTGGCCTGTGCGGTCAGACGTATGTATCCCGATATTCTGAATTACGATCAGGTGGTTAAAGTGACTGGTTCCTTCAAAGCACCGATGGGGTGCCGAAGCTTTTTGTCGGCCTGGTGCAATGAGCAGGGTGAGCTGGTGCATGAAGGACGCAACAATATGGGAGTGGTCAGCCTGAATCTGCCGCGTATTGCCATTGAGGCTTATGGTGACGAACAGCGTTTCTACCAGATTCTGGATCAGCGTCTGATCATTGCCCGCAAAGCACTGGACACACGCATTGAGCGTTTGAGTCAGGTAAAGGCCAAAGTGGCGCCAATTTTATATATGCAGGGGGCATGTGGGGTCAGATTGCAGGCTGAAGATTCGGTGGCCGATCTGTTCAAACATGGAAGGGCGTCCATCAGCCTGGGTTATATTGGCCTTCACGAAACGATAAAAGCGCTCTACGGCCCTGATCAGGTTCTGTTCGATGAACCTGTCTTACAGCAAAAAGCCGTTGCCATCGTCAGATACCTCAGTGATACCGTGAAGCAATGGCAACAGGAGACTGGATATGGCTTTAGTCTCTACAGTACACCGAGCGAAAACCTTTGTAGTCGTTTTGCGGGGCTGGACACCAGACAGTTTGGGTTGATTGAGGGGGTCACCGACAAGGGCTATTACACGAATAGTTTTCATCTTGACGTGGCTCAGGCTGCCAATCCATTTGATAAGTTTGATTTTGAACAACCCTATGCGCCGCTGGCGGCTGGTGGATTTATCAGTTACGCCGAGTATCCCTCCATGCTTCATAATCTTGAAGCATTGGAGCAGGTATGGGATTACAGTTATGACCGGTTACCATACATCGGCACTAATTTGCCGATTGATGAATGCTATGAGTGTGGCTTTCAGGGGGAGTTTCATTGCACCAGTAAAGGGTTTGCCTGTCCTGGTTGTGGCAACAACAACCCCGATACAGTGAGTGTTACCCGCCGAGTCTGTGGTTATCTTGGGTCACCGGATGCACGACCCTTTAATCATGGCAAGCAGATCGAAGTGCAGAAACGGGTTAAACATTTATAAGCGAAAGCCATGAATTTTCATAAATATTTTCCGGTGGATGTCGTCAATGGTCCTGGTACCCGTTGCACATTGTTTGTTTCCGGTTGTGAGCATAAATGTCGGGGATGTTATAACGCCACCACCTGGCCGCTTGATTCCGGCCGGCTTTTTGAACGTACCCTGGAAGATCAGATCATATCAGACTTAAACGATACCCGGATCGTTCGTCGTGGACTTAGTCTCAGCGGTGGCGATCCATTGCATCCTGGCAACTGTGCAGACATTCTCCGGTTGGTTGAAAGAGTGCGTGCTGAAACCTGTGGCAAGGATATTTTTCTCTGGACTGGTTATCAGCTCGCGGCTCTGTCGTCACAACAGCGCCGGATTGTGCAGTATGTGGATGTACTGATTGACGGAAAATTCGAACAGTCACTGGCAGATCCGATGCTGAAATGGCGGGGATCCTCGAACCAGGTATTGCACTTTCTGGGTGAGCATGAAAACCTGCTGTAAGATTCCTGCAGTGATTGACCTTTAATCGCTTTCTTTTCAACATTTTCATCGATGCTATGAATGTTTTCGATCAGTGCAGCGGTTGATGTAGCAAGCATCAGAGAATGGACATGCGCGATGTGCACTCATTTGTCAGGGGTGACACGTGGCGTTTATTTCACAACGTATTTTGAGAGAGAAACAATGATCGGTTATTTAACACTGGGTACCAACGATTTCGACAAAGCGACGGCTTTCTACGACGATCTGTTAGGAATGATGGGGGCCAGCAGAGCTTTTCAAACGGATCGTATGGTGGCTTGGAAGTTTGCTGAAGGCGGAGCCCTGATTTCCGTCATTAAACCCTACGATGGAGAGAAAGCCACTGCTGGAAATGGTTCCATGGTGGCGTTGTCTGTCGAAGATCCGACAACAGTAGATAACCTCCATGCCAAGGCACTTATTCTGGGGGCTACCAATGAAGGGGATCCGGGATTGCGGGGCGAAAATTTTTATGGGGCTTACTTCCGTGACCCGGATGGTAACAAAATGAACTTCTATTGTTGGGTTAAGACAGACCCAAATGCATAATGATTAGGTTACTATGGTAATCGGGCCGTGATATCGCTGGGTTAATCGTGATGCACGAATGCATCATTCTGGAACTCAGGTTCTGTAGGCCCGTTAACCTCCACTGGTTTAGCAGGCTCGCCGACTGTTAACAGGCCGCGTTCCAATGGATTAGAGCGACACATTTGATGTCAAGTTAACAGTAACCCCGGTCAGAGATTATCTGATGCAGTCCAAGCAAACGTTATCGCAGAAACTGTTGCAATTGAAACAGCGTGCACTTGCAACGGAGTATCCTCAATGGCGAAAAGTAACCTCAACGGTATTTTTGAGTCTGGCATGTAGTGTGGTTGTAGGGGCCGCCTGGTACCTCTATTTCGTGACAGGTGCCCTCGCATGCTATAAGGGCTTTTTTTACCTGTCTATACCATGGTTGGTTTCAGAACTGATTGTGATCGCATATTTGTTTTACGGCTCAATTCCCAAAGTGGTTCGTGGCTCCATAGAGATCATCATTGGATGTTCTAACATCTGGTTTGGTCTGTTCTTATTCGGCATCAACGCCTGCGGCGCATAATGCGAATGCAGGCGTCAAGACGATGGTATTGATACCCTTGGTTTTGGATATCTCCACCTCACTTCCCGCTGTTAATTACAGATAGCTTGCCAACTCGCTGCGGGTCAATTGCTCACTTATGAAGTCTGAAACAATGATGCCGTGATGTTGTTTTTGGCCAGACAAGGCCCCAAAATAATTGATCAGGCGAGCGTTGATATCATTGGCGACAGACGGATAGTTAGGGATGCCCAGTACAGGGCGGTAACCGCTGCTGAAGTTTATGTATAACGTTTCTTGCGTATCGTTTTTAGCAGCGTTCAGGTTCTGTTTTATGGCGCGCCATTTATTATCATTGCTGGTCACTTTGACCACATAATAATCCTGAATGTGGATAGGACGGTTTCTAGTGTCGTAAATGTCTGATTCGGCATTGTCAGCCCAGGAGGTGATATCAATGCCGCCAGATGTCCAGAATGAACCGGCAAAACGCCTTAGTAAAACTATTTTTCCGCGGACTTCTCCCAATTGTGGGATGTAGCTGTGAGTCCACCAGAAGTCACGATATAAATCGTTGTTTTCGTAGCTAACGAATGTCTGCTCGAAGCTGCGGGTATTGTTATATGCCTCGTACTCTTGTGATACTTCCATGAGGATGGTTTCAGTGGGATGTGCAGCCAGAAAGTCTGTGACACTTACCAGAACATCATCAAAGTTCAGGTGCTGATAGACCGCACCGTGGTGGACCACCAAGGCATCTTCGTAGTGACGTAAACGTATGTCGAGGTAACGCACACCGATAAGCAGTTGCTCGCGGATGGTCAGATTCTGGGTTTTGGCGGTACCAGCGATTGGTTCGTACATGGCGCCACTGTCATGGCTGCCGGGAATGGTGATAGCCGATAACGGAAGAGAGTCATTGGTTTGTGCCATCCAGTCCGTTAGAGGAATGGTGCTTTGATCGGCAAAGCCCCAATGGGAGATTGTCAGTAACGTCGTTAATAAACAAAACAGGATGGCGGATTTCATAGGTACGGGTTCCGTTTGTGGTTGAAAAAAACAGATGATTCCCACTCTGAATATAAATGTATTATCTGTCAGACCGTAAGATCTCAAATTCATCAATGAGAGTAGGAGTAGGGCATTGTTTGCTGATCATTGTCAGCCAAAAACCGCCGATTTGAATGGCGGCATAAACGACACATCTTATATTGTATGGTGATCGAGTTAAGCTTTTTTGACCTTTGCTCATAGGAATGGATGAGTGGTCGTCGCCATGGTTTCCGCAGTATTTGTTATTGGATGTGGCCTGAAGTAAGGTACCCGGTGTTATATCAAGGGAGGTATGCTGTTGGACATCAAAAATCAGGCGCAATTGATTGACTATGTAAATCATGGAGACAAGGTGAAATATGTCTTTTTCTGGGGCCATCAAAAACCGTCTTCAGGGGTATCCAAAACCTGCTTCAGTCAATGGTATGAATCAGCGTTTGAAGTGGATGGTATGAGATACCCGACGGCAGAACATTTCATGATGGCAGGAAAAGCCCGGCTGTTTGGTGATCATGCCGCTGCACAGCGAATACTTGACTCTGACAATCCTGGTGAGGTTAAGCGCATCGGCCGTTCTATCCAGGGATTTGATGAACAGCGCTGGGTCGAACATCGGTTTAACATTGTCGTTGAGGGCAATCTGGCCAAGTTCCGGCAGAACAAAGCTTTAGGTGATTTTTTGCTGTCGACCAAACAGAGAGTACTGGTTGAAGCCAGTCCAGTGGACAGAATCTGGGGGATCGGATTGGCAGCTGATCATCCGGAGGCCGAAAACCCTAATTTATGGAAAGGTCTGAATCTGCTCGGCTTTGCGTTGATGGAAGTGCGAAACCAGCTGCTTCGCTGTGAATTGTGCTCATAAAGCTGTAGCTAATCAATTTCTGAAAATCTCATCCGGAGCGGAAACAAGTTGATCAATCCAACTGATGGCGTTGGCTTGATCGGTTTTTTGCCGTTTACTGACCGATGTTTTTTGGCTCAGGAGAATCAGTGGCAGTATTAGAATCGCTATTAACAAAAGGAGCCTCTGAAAAATAGGAATAGTTTTGATGCAGGCAATGGAGCATCACTCGCAACACCAAAATTTACGGGTGTCAATGAGGATGTGAGACTGGGACTGACAACGTCTTGCGTGAAATAGGCCATTTTTCAGAGGTTCCAAAGACATAAGTGAGTCTGCACTGATACTGATAAGGTTGTACGTGTCCGATTGAATTAGTCGCCGAATATGGCAGATGTTTCGAATATAATTGCGGGGCTTCCTGATATAGGGCGCGAGTCATATATCGGTGGTCAATTTGAAAAAGATAACACCGATCACCGGTGATATAGGATGTGAGTGAATGGTTGTGGTGTTTATCAGTACATCTTCTCAGCAGTCGATCGTTTGTTTGTTGAGTTAATCGTAGAATGATAAATATTCCGGCATTCAAGAGAATGCCGGAATTGTGGGTTTGAGGCTATTACACCAGCACACCGCTGACCGGGCCGGTACCGCTATAGGAGCTTATGACGCCATGCACTCCCATATATTCCGCAGCAGTATCCAGTAGCTGATGATGATTGTCCGCAGGGATGATCGTTCCCCTGTTAACGGCACTTCCACCACCTGCAAACATGAAGGCGGCATCAACACCAGTATGGGAACCACCATCGCCCATATCTGTGACCTGTACGACAAGTGTCGAATCAATCATCTTACCGCCATTCGGATCATCTTCTGTTTTTAAGCGTTCAATCAGATGTGCCATGCGTTCAGAAAAATAGGTCCGATACTCAGCATAAAAGTCCAGATTC